>NZ_JBGBPT010000063.1:0-55377 GCF_041106355.1 Streptomyces sp. BF23-19
CGCCGGGCTGCCGGCGGTCTTGCCGTCCGGGCCGATGAAGACCGGGCTGCCGCCTGGGACCAGGCCCAGTTCGTGCGCCCGGCGCTGGAGCGCGTCGGGCGCGGAGTAGGCGTCCACGTCGCGCTGCAGCGCCTGCTCCTCGTCGGTGAGGGCGGTGGTCTCCTTCCTCAGCTTGCTGAGCTGGAAGGAGCCCTCGTTCAGGGCCGAGTTCAGCAGCAGCAGGCTGATCAGGCCGCCGCCGAGCAGGGCCACGACCAGCAGGACGAACGGCATCCGGGCCGCCTGCCCGCCGGGGCGCGGGCGGGCCGGGCGGCCGCCGAGCGCCCGGCCGAGGCGGGCCGCCTGCCCGCGGGTCAGCGTGGCGACCTTCCCGGCCTTGGTCACAGTCGCGCCTCCCGGATGCGTTCGACGCCGCGGAATCTGGCCGGGGCGGCCCGCCGGTTCTCGGCGATCTCCTCCTCGGTGGGCAGCTCGGCGCCGCGCGTGAGCAGTTTCAGCTTCGGCTGGTACTTCTCCGGCACCACCGGCAGTCCGGGCGGGGCCGTGGAGGTCGCGCCGGCCGCGAAGACCTGCTTGACCAGCCGGTCCTCCAGCGAGTGGTACGAGAGCACGGCGATCCGGCCGCCGACCGCGATCTTGTCCACCGCCGCCGGAATGGCTCGCTCCAGCCCGGAGAGCTCTCCGTTGACCTCGATCCGCAGCGCCTGGAAGGTCCGCTTCGCCGGGTTGCCGCCGGTCCGCTTGGCGGCCTGCGGGAGGGAGTCACGGATCAGTTCGACCAGCCGGGCGCTGTTGGTGAAGGGTTCCTTGTCCCGCTCCCGGACGATCGCGGACACGATCCGCTTGGCCTGCTTCTCCTCGCCGTACTGGCGCAGGATCCGCACCAGCTCACCCGGCGCATAGCTGTTGAGGACCTCGGCGGCGCTGATGCCCGTCGTCTGGTCCATGCGCATGTCCAGCGGCGCGTCCTGCGCGTACGCGAACCCGCGGTCGGCCTCGTCCAGCTGCATGGAGGAGACGCCCAGGTCGAAGAGGATGCCCTGGACCGCGGGGATGCCCAGCCCGTCCAGGACCTCGGCGAGGTCGGCGTAGATCGCGTGGACGAGGGTGGCCCGGTCGCCGAAGGGCGCGAGGCGCTCGCCGGAGAGCCGCAGGGCCTCCTTGTCGCGGTCGAGACCGATCAGGTGGGCCTCGGGGAACCGGGTCAGCAGGGCCTCGCTGTGGCCGCCGAGGCCGAGGGTGCAGTCGACGACGACGGCCCCGGGCCTCTCCAGCGCCGGGGCCAACAGGTCCAGGCACCGCTGGAGCATCACCGGGACATGTCGGGACTCGCTAGTCAAAGCGCCCTCTCAGATAACGGCGCGGCAGGCGTACGTACCACCTGGTTCCCGTATCCGCGACCGGCGCCGGGGAAGGTGGCGCCGGCCGGCCGGGGAGCGGGAGAGGGCCGGGCCGTACGTACGCGCCGCGCACGCGGAGTGTTCATCGGGGGCCGGGCGGCCGGTCAGGGCCGGGCTCCGGCCGGTTCGCGTCACTTTAGTGCAACGGTCGCCGCGGTCAACGAACCGCCTCGCGCGCCGTGCGCGGCTCTCGGACCGAACCGGCAAATGCCGCGAATCACCCGGATGGCTGCCTCACCCCCACCCCTGTGGGTTAGCTCACAACAAGCCTCGTTGACGTTCTTTGTCCGCTCTCACGCGAGGCCACAACCCGCCGTGACCACTAACGTCGTACCCATGACGACTTCCGCATCCCTGCCTGCCGAGTCCGCGTCCGAGGCATCCGTCGGCGGATCCGTCACCGACCGGCTGGTCGAGGCGAATCAGCGTTACGCCGCGCAGTTCTCCGATCCCGGCATGGACGCGCGCCCCGTCCTCCAGGTCGCCGTGGTGGCCTGCATGGACGCCCGCCTCGACCTGCACAAGGCCCTCGGCCTGGAACTCGGCGACTGTCACACGATCCGCAACGCGGGCGGTGTGGTCACCGACGACACGATCCGCTCGCTCACCATCAGCCAGCGGGCCCTGGGCACCCGCACGGTGATACTCATCCACCACACCGGCTGCGGTCTCGAAAACCTGACCGAGGACTTCCGGCACGAGCTGGAGGACGAGGTCGGCCAACGTCCCGCCTGGGCCGTCGAGGCCTTCCGGGACGTCGACCAGGACGTCCGCCAGTCCATGCAGCGGGTTCGCACGAACCCCTTCCTGCCGCACAAGGACGATGTGCGAGGCTTCGTCTTCGATGTGCACACCGGGCTCCTGCGGGAGATCGATCCCAGCTCTTGAGTGACACAAGGCCTTAACGCCGTCAAGAATGCGGGGTGGCACCACCCGGGATCCCCGGGCCGGTGTCCGTGTTTCGGGGTGGGCCGGTTCATGCGCCAAGGGCGTCGGCCCTGGGAAAGGCCGAGGAGAACCAGGTGACGACGTACGACGACCGAGCGAGCCTCGCGGATCTGACCAGCACGGTGGAGCGGGTGCGCCGGTCGGTCGAGAGCGTGATCGAGGGCAAGCCCGAGGTCGTCCGCCTCGCGCTGACCGTGCTGCTCGCCGAGGGGCACCTGCTGATCGAGGACGTGCCCGGCGTCGGCAAGACCATGCTTGCCAAGACGCTCGCCAAGTCCATCGACTGCTCGGTCCAGCGCATCCAGTTCACCCCGGACCTGCTGCCCTCCGACATCACCGGTGTCAGCATCTACGACCAGCAGCGCCGCGAGTTCGAGTTCAAGCCGGGCGCGATCTTCGCGCAGATCGTCATCGGTGACGAGATCAACCGCGCCTCACCGAAGACTCAGTCCGCGCTGCTGGAGTCGATGGAGGAGCGCCAGGTCACCATCGACGGCACGACCTACACGCTGCCCACCCCCTTCATGGTCGTCGCCACCCAGAACCCGGTGGAGATGGAGGGCACGTACCCGCTGCCCGAGGCCCAGCGCGACCGCTTCATGGCCCGCGTCTCCGTCGGCTACCCGAGCCCCGAGGCCGAGCTCCAGATGCTGGACGTGCACGGCGGGGTCTCCCCGCTCGACGACCTCACCTCCGTCGCGCACTCCCACGAGATCGTCAAGCTCATCGAGGCGGTCCGCGAGGTCTACGTGGCCGAGCCCGTCCGGCGCTACGTCGTCGACCTGGTCTCCGCCACCCGCACCCACCCCGACCTGCGGCTCGGCGCCTCGCCCCGCGCCACCCTGCACCTGCTGCGCGCCGTGAAGGCCTCCGCCGCGCTCTCCGGCCGGGACTACGTCCTGCCCGACGATGTCCAAACCCTGGCCGCCCCGGTCCTCGCGCACCGGCTGCTGCCCACCGCGCAGGCCCAGCTGAACCGCCGCACCGCCGAGCAGGTCGTCGGCGACATCCTGCAGCGCACCCCGGTCCCGGCCGCGCACGCCCGCGGCGAGATGCCGCCCGGCGCGGGCATCCGGGGCTTCTGATGAGCGCCGGTGCCCCGCGCGGCGCCGGTGGCCCGGGGGACGGCGGCGGCCTGCGCGCGTCGCTGTCCGGACTGACCACCCGCGGCCGCTCGTTCCTGGCCGCCGGGATAGCCGCCGCGGCCTGCGCGTACGTGCTGGGACAGGGCGAACTGCTGCGCGTCGGCCTGCTGCTCGCCCTCCTGCCCCTGATCTGCGTCTACGCCCTCCACCGCACCCGCTTCCGGGTCTCCGGCAGCCGCCGGCTCAGCCCGGGGCGGGTCCCCGCGGGCAGCGAGGCCCGCGTGCAGCTGCGCATGGACAACGTCTCCCGGCTGCCCACCGGCCTGCTGATGCTCCAGGACCGGGTGCCCTACGTACTGGGCCCGCGCCCGCGCTTCGTGCTGGACCGGGTCGAACCCGGCGGCCGCCGCGAGGTGTCCTACCGGGTCCGCTCCGACCTGCGCGGCCGCTATCCGCTCGGCCCGCTCCAGCTGCGCCTCTCCGACCCCTTCGGGCTGGTCGAGCTGACCCGCTCCTTCAGCACCTACGACACCCTCACCGTCATCCCGCGCACCGAGCCCCTGCCGCCGGTCCGCCTGACCGGCGAGTCCAACGGCTACGGCGACGGCAGCCGCCGCTCCCTGGCCCTGGCCGGCGACGACGACGTCATCCCCCGCGGCTACCGGCGCGGCGACGACCTGCGCCGCGTGCACTGGCGCTCCACCGCCCGCTACGGCGAGCTGATGGTCCGCCGCGAGGAGCAGCCGCAGCGCAGCCGGGCCACCGTCCTGCTGGACACCCGGCGCCTGGCCTTCGACGGCGCCGGCCCCGACTCCGCCTTCGAGTGGGCCGTCTCGGCGGCCGCCTCCAGCCTGGTGCACGTCCTGGAACAGGGCTTCTCCGCACGCCTGCTCACCGACACCGGCAGCTCGGCGCCCGGTGAGGGCGGCGGCGGCTTCTCCTCCGGCGGGCAGGAGTCCGCGGAGGCCGCCGGGCTGATGATGGACACCCTCGCGGTCGTCGGGCACTCCGACGGCGCCGGGCTCTCCCGCGCCTACGACGCGGTGCGCGCCGGTGGCAGCGGCGGCTTCGGCGGAGGCGGCGGTGACGGGCTCCTCATCGCCTTCTTCGGCGACCTGGACGACGTACAGACAGAACTGGCCGCCCGGATGCGCCAGCGCACCTCGGGTGCGGTGGCCTTCGTACTGGACTCCGCGACCTGGGGCGGACAGACCGCTCCGGGGCATGCCGTGCCCCCGCTGGAGGAGCGGCTGCGCAGGCTGCGCGACGCGGGCTGGACGGCACTGGCCGTCCCGCCCGGGGTGGCCTTCGGCGAACTGTGGCGCCAGGCCGGGACCGCGCGCGTCGGTACGGGAACCTCCGGAGGTCGGGTATGAGCGGGCGGGCGAAACTGACGCTGTTCGCGGCACTGGCGACACTGCTCACCTCGTGGTCGCTGAACGCACTGGTGGACTCGCAGGGCTGGCTGCTCCAGGCCGCGCTGCTGCTCGCCGTGCAGAGCGCGGTGGGCGCCGGGGCCCGGCGGGTGCCGCTGGCCCGGACGCTGACCGTGGCCGCGCAGGCGCTGATGTCGCTGCTGCTGCTCGCGTTCCTGTACGCCGGCAAGGGCGAGTCCCACGGGGACGGGCCGCTGGCGTACCTGGTGACGGACTTCGGCGCGCTGTTCGGTCAGGGCGTGCGGGACGTGGGCGAGTTCGCCATCCCGGCTCCGTTGACGGACGGCATCAAGCTGCTGCTGGTGTCCGGTGTGCTGCTGATCGGGCTGCTGGTGGACGCGCTGGCGGTGACCCTGCGCACGGCCGCCGCGGCCGGGCTGCCGCTGCTGGCGCTGTACTCGGTGGCCTCGGGCCTGGCGGGTGGTGGGGGCGCCTCCTGGTTCTCCTTCCTGCTCGCGGGCTGCGGCTACCTGATGTTGCTGCTGTCCGAGGGCCGCGACCGGCTCGCCCAGTGGGGCCGGGTCTTCGGCGCGGCCCCGCGCCGGGGCGCCGCCGACTCCGGCCTCGCCAACGGGGCGGGCGGGCAGGCGACGGCCCCCGTGAAGTTCGGGCGGCGGATCGGCGCGGTGACCCTGGGCCTGGCGCTGGCGGTGCCGGCCGTGCTGCCCTCCCTCGGCGGCGGGCTGCTGGGCGGCACGCAGGACGCCGAGGAGAGCGGCGGCGGCGTGGGCGGGACGATCTCGGCGGTCAACCCGCTGGTCTCCCTGCAGAGCAACCTCAACGCGCAGGACAACCGCGTGATCCTGAAGTACCGGACCAACAGCCCGCAGCAGGCCGAGCAGTACCTGCGGATCCTGGCCCTGGACGAGTTCAACGGCGTCAAGTGGGAGGCCTCCGGGCGGGCCCTGGTGGACGTGCCGGAGAAGCTGCCGGAACCGCCGGGGCTCCGCGCCCCGGTCAGCCGTTCCGCCGTCGAGGTCACCACCAGCATCTCGGCCGCGGACTACTACACCCAGCGCTACCTCCCCATGCCGTACCCGGCGACATCGGTGAACATCGGCGGCAAGTGGCGGTTCGAGCCGGCCGGCCGGACCCTCGTCGGCGACCAGCTGGGCCGGGACAAGTTCCAGAACGTCCAGGGCGCCGAGTACACGGTGCGCAGCCTGCTGCTGAAGCCGACGGCCCAGCAGCTGCAGAACGCCCCGGAACCCGACCCGGCGGTCCGGGAGGAGTACACGAAGCTCCCGGACAACCTGCCGACCGTGGTCGCCGAGACGGCCCGCCAGGTGACGCAGGGGGCGAAGGACGACTACACGCGGGCCGTGAAGCTGCAGGACTACTTCGCTGTGAACGGCGGGTTCCGCTACAACACGAGGACGGCCTCGGGCACGGGTCCGCAGGCGGTCGCCCGGTTCCTCGCCGACAAGGAGGGCTTCTGCGTCCACTTCGCCTTCTCGATGGCGGCGATGTCCCGCTCGCTGGGCATCCCGGCCCGCGTCGCGGTGGGCTTCACGCCCGGCGAGAAGCAGTCGGACGGCAATGTGAACGTGTCGATGCGCGACGCGCACGCCTGGCCCGAGCTGTACTTCGAGGGCGTGGGCTGGACCCGCTTCGAGCCGACGCCCCGCTCCGGCATCAACATCCCGGACTACTCCCGGGCACAGACCCCGGCCACCCAGCCGTCCGCACCGGCGCCGCTGCCCTCGCAGAGCGCGGCGCAGCCCCCGACGGGGCCTTCGGCGACCCCCGAGTGCCCGCCGAACCTGAAGAAGCTCGGCGAGTGCGGCGCGGCCGCGCCCGCGCAGAGCACGGGCGCCGGCGGGGGGCCGTCGGTGACGACGGTCCTCGGCTGGGCGGCGCTCGCGGTGGCGGTACTGGGCCTGCCCCTGCTCCCGATGCTGTGGCGGACCCGGCTGCGGGCCCGGCGCCTGGCGACCGGGGAGGTCCTGACGGCCTGGCGGGAACTGGGCGACACCGCCTGGGACGCGGGAGTGCTCCCGGACGAGGCGCTGTCCCCGCGCCGGGCGGCGAGCCGGATCGTGGATCTGGGCCGCCTGGACCCGGAGCCGGCGGCGGCCGTGCACCGGGTCGCCGGTGCGGTGGAACGGGCCCTGTACGCACCCCCGGGCGCGGAGGTCTCGTACCCGGAGCTGGCGGACGACGTACTGCTGGCCCGCACGGGCCTGCTGGCGTCCGCGGACCGGCTGCCCCGGCTGCGCATCCTGCTGTTGCCCCGCTCGGCGGCCCGGGTCTCCTGGGCCCTCTCGGCCCGCCGGTCCGCGATCGCCTCGGCGGTGTCCACCCGCCTCACGGCCGCCCGCCTCCGCCTCCCGCTGAGGGGCCGCGGCTGAGGCCACTTCGCCTCTTCCAGCCCCGCCCCCGTTTGAGGCGCCTCTTTCAGCCCCGCCGGCGTTTGAGGCGCCTCTTTCAGCCCCGCCGGCGTTCGAGGCGCGGGGTCCGGGGCGGAGCCCCGGCAACGGCGGCGCGGGCCACCGCACGGCACCGCCGAACCCGCGGACGCGAAACGGCGAGGCTCGATCCCCCCGAGCCCCGCCGTTTCACGTACCGCTTCACCGGGTCGCCGATCCCCCGTCCCGGTCACGGTAGGAGGCACCCGGCCCGCTCCGCAGCCCCGTGTCGGCGGTGCGGACCGGGTCTCCTGTCCGTTGCTCCCAGTCTGGCGTCCGCGCAGGTGGGAGCCATCCGCGCACGTACTCATTTCCGCGCCTAGGTACGGATACTCAGCCGTCGCGGCCGGCTCCACCAGTTCTACGGCCCGGCGCGCCCCCGCGGCACCGCCGACTGGGGGGGTGGTGGCGCGCCGTGTTCAGCGGTTGCCGCTGACCCGGCCCCGCAGCAGCAGCGACAGCGCCGAGTGCACGTCGTCCAGGGACCGCTCGCTCTGGAAGGACTGCCAGTCCAGGGCGGCCACCAGCACCATCCCGACCATCGCGGCCGCCGTGAGCGGCACATCGATCTCGGCGCTCAGCTCACCGCGTTCGACGCCCTCGCGCAGCACCTTCTCCACGACGGCCACCGCCTCCTGCCGGACCACCATGAGCGTGGACTGCCACGCGCGGTTGGTGCGCCACAGTTCGGCGACGTACAGCTGGGTGAAGGCGGGGTACCGGTCGATGAAGACGAGCCCCGCCCGGATCATCGCGTCGAGCGCCTCGACCCGGCTGCCGCCGCGGGCCTCCGTTTCCTCGGCGGCCGTCCGCAGCGAGACCGTCAGCAGGCCGACGCCGTGCCGCAGCAGCTCCTCGAAGAGCTCGTTCTTGCTCGCGAAGTTGTAGTAGACGGTGCCCTTCGCGACGCCCGCCCGCTCGGCGATCTCATCGACCGTGGTCGCGGAGAAGCCCTTCTCGGCGATCAGGGTGACGGCCGCTTCGTAGAGCTTCTGCCGGGTGATCGCACGACGGCCCCCGCCGGTACCCGTACCGGTGCTGCTGCTTTCCATGGCGCTGATTGTCACAGGTCAACACGTCCCTACAGGCTCAGTTCCGGGTGCAGTCGGTCCATGGTCCACACCTGCTTGCCGCGGGCGGCGAGCGCGGTGAGGGCCAGGGCGCCGGCGGTGAAGGCCAGCAGGACCACGCCACCCTGCCAGACCGGGGCGAGGTCGCCGCCGGTGATGAGGCGGCGCAGGCTCTCGACGATGTACGACATCGGCAGGTACGGGTGGATCCAGTTGAAGAAGTCCGGGCTGGTCTGGACGGGGTAGGTACCGCCCGCCGAGGTCAGCTGGAGCATCAGGACGGCCAGCACCAGGATGCGGCCGGCGGCGCCGAACTTGGCGTTGAGCCACTGGACGATCGCCGCGAAGCAGGCGGTGACCAGCATCAGGAAGCCGATGGTGAGGGCCGGGTGGGCCATCTTCAGGCCGAGGCCGGACGCCCAGTGCAGTACGGACATCAGCAGGGCCACCTGCGCCGTGCCGAGGCCCGCCACGGGAAGCCAGCCGGCGAGCGCGACCCGCCAGGGCGAGGCACCGGCGGCCAGGGCCCGCCGGTTCAGCGGGGCGATCAGCATGTAGGCGACCATCGCGCCGACCCAGAGGGAGAGCGGGATGAAGTAGGGGGCGAAGCCGGTGCCGTAGTTGGGCGCCTTGTGCAGGGACTGGTTGGCGAGCTGGACCGGGTCGGCCATGGCCAGGGTGCGCTCGTCGCGCTGCTGCTGGTCGTAGTCGGGGATCTGACCGGCGCCGTCGTGCAGGCCGCCGGCGAGTTCCCCGGTACCGTCGACGAGCTTGTACATGCCGCCGTCGAGCCGGTGGGCGCCGTCGCCGAGCTTGCCGACGCCGTCGGTGAGGGCGCCGGAGCCGGTGGTGGCGGTGCCGAGACCGGTGTGCAGCTGGGCCATACCGGCGGAGACCTTGTGGGCTCCGCTGTTGAGGGCGTTGACCTTGGCGACGGCCGCGTCGAGGTCGCCCGCGAGCTGGGGAGCCTTGTCGACGAGCTCGCGGGCCTTCTTCTCCAGGTCGGTGAGCTGGGTGCGGAGCTTGCCGACGTCCCCGTTCGCGTTCTTGACCAGGGTGTTGACGTCCCCACTGAGTTCGGCGGCCTCGGCCGCGCTGTCCCTGACCTTCTTCAGGTCGGGGCAGGAGGCCAGGTGCGGTTCGCCGCCGGGGGTGACGCAGTGCTTGGTGTAGTACGCGTCCGCGCCGGTCGCGGCCTTCTTCGCGGCGGCCGCGGCGGCCGGGGCCTTCTCCGCGAAGGTGCCGAGGTGGTTGTTGACCACCTTCGCGCTGTCGGCGACGAGTTCGGCGGTGTCCGCCAGGTTCTTGGGGTCCTTGACGAAGGGGCGGGCCTTGTCCGCGGCCCCGTTGACCTTGTCGGCCAGCGCCTGGGTACCGTCCGCGACGTCCTTGGAGCCGGTCTCCAGCTTGCCGGCCGCCGTGTTCAGCTTCCGCAGACCGCTGTTGAGTTCGCCGGACTTCTCCTGCGCCGTGTCGAGGCCGTCGGCGAGCTCCTTGGCGCCTTCCTGGGCCTTGCCCGCGCCGTCCTTGAGCTGGTCGGCGCCGTCGGCCGCCTCGGCGGTCTTGTCGTGCAGGTCGGAGAAGTTGACGAAGATCTTGTCGAGGAACTTGCGGGAGGCGTTGGTGGACGCCGCGGAGCGGACCTCGGCGAAGACGGAGCGCGAGATCGAGCCGACGATGTAGTTGTTGGCGTCGTTCGTGCGGACCTGGAGGGCCCCGGTGGTGGGGTCGTCGCCGGAGCTGGAGGCGATCTTCGCGCTGAAGTCGGCGGGCATGGTCAGGGTCAGGTAGTACGTACCGTTCTCCAGGCCCTCGGCCGCTTCCTTCGCGCTCGCGTCGTGCCATTCGAAGGACTTCTTGCCGGCGTGCAGCTTCTTGGCGATCTCGGCGCCGGCGTCGAAGCGCTCGCCGCCGACGGTCGCGCCCTTGTCGGCGTTGACGATGGCGACGGGCACCTTGTGGAGGCGGCTGTACGGGTCCCAGAAGGACCACAGGTACAGGGCTCCGTAGAGCAGTGGCAGCAGGAGCAGCGCGACGAGAGCGGCCCGGGGCAGCTTCCCCCGCCCGAACCGCTTCAGCTCAAGCGCGGCCAGCTTCGGCGAGCGCATCGTCCGCCCCCTTCGTGTCGTCCTTGTCGGTCTTCGTGTCGGTCTTCGTGCCGGTCCCGGATCCCCCGTCGGCCTCCGCGTCGGCCTCCGCGTCGGCGTCGCTCTCCGCGACCGCGGGCGTGTCCGATGCGGCCGGTGCGGCCGGTGTGTCCGGTGCGTCCGGCTCCTTGGGGGTGGTCCGCAGGACGATCGCGTCGGCGGGCGCCTCGCTGCACACCGCGAGAACGGTGATCCCGCGGGCGGCGACCGAGCGGAGCAGGTCCCAGGCCTCGACGCGTTCGGTGTCCGACAGCTTGAGGTCGAGGTCGTCGAGGGCGAGCAGGCCCGGGGAGCCCAGCAGCGCGATGGCGACGGACAGCCGTACGGCCTCCAGGCGCTCCAGGTCCCGTACGGAGGTCCGCTCGCCCTTGGGCAGCGCGGCGAGGTCCAGTCCGGCGGCCTCCAGGGCGGCGGCGATCCGCGCCTCGGCGGCGGCTCGGCGCTCGGCCCGGGGCCGGAACATGGCGCGGACCGGAGCGCCGTAGTGGCGCTGGAGCAGGGCGCCCTCGCGCAGCTGTTCCGCGACGGTGAGGGCCTGGTCGAGCTCGTTGACCCCGGAGACCGGGCCGAGCGCGGTGATCCGGCGGACCGCCGTCATCCGCTTCGGCAGGTGGTGGCCGCCGACCTCGGCGTGGCCCCAGGTGGGCTTCATCCGCCCGGTGAGGGCAAGGAGCAGGCAGGTCCGACCACTGCCGGAGGGGCCTTCGACCGCGATGAGCGAGCCTGGCGCCGCGTCGATGCCGACTCCCCGGAAGGCCCAGCCGCGCGGGCCCTTGAGTCCGAAGTCCTCGGCCTTGACGGCCGCGCCGTGCGGGCTGTCCACGCCGTCCCCCTTCTTTTTGAACTGACCGGTCAGTTCAAAAACTAGCATCCTTCTTCGCACCAGGTGCGCAGGAGGGGGTAGTTGCCCGGTTAGTGACCGTAAAAGCCCAGGTCAGCGCAATTGTCAGTGGCGCCCGTCACGATGGTGGTAACGCATCGACAGATCGACAGGAGGTTCGTCATGGCCACACCGTCCCCGTCCCCTGTCCACCCCGTCCTACGGAAGTCGACGGCCCCACCGGCCGCCCTCGACCTGCTCGCCAAGGCCCACAGCGGGCTGGCCGAGGCCGCCCGGCTGACCCGCCCCAACGAGCGCTACGCCACCGCCCACCTCGCCGCACTGCGCACCGCCGCGGCCGTGCTCGCCGCGCGCGCCCGGCCCGAACCGGTGAACCCGCGGCGGCGGCCCCGGATCCGCAGCGCGTGGGAGGTGCTGCCGGAAATAGCCCCGGAGCTGGCCGAGTGGAGCGCGCTCTTCGCCTCCGGCGCCGCCCGTCGGGCCAGGGCGGAGGCGGGGATAACGGACGCGGCGAGCTCCCGGGACGCGGACGATCTGGTGCGGGCGGCCTCGATGTTCCTTCGCCTGGTGGAACGGATGCTCACCGTCCGGACGCCGCCCCGGCCACTGGGACAGACCCTGCCGCAACCACGCCCGGAGCATCCGGACGCGGGATGAGCTGCCCGGCGGCGGAAGGCAATAGGGTGGGCCAGGACCGCTCACCCTTTACCGCGCCGAGGAGCCATCAGCCGTGTCGGACACTTCCCGCCCCCGTGCCTCCCTCCGCACCGCCGTGGTGTGGGAGGTCCTCAAGGAGGCACTCGACCGCCGGGTGAAGGCGACCGGGCGGGATGTGCTGGACGTGCTCGACACCGGTGGCGGCACCGGTAAGTTCGCCGTGCCGGTGGCCCGCCTGGGCCACCGGGTCACCGTGGTCGACCCCAGCCCGAACGCGCTGTTCGGGCTGGAGCGCCGGGTGGCCGAGGCCGGTGTCGCCGACCTCGTGCGCGGTGTCCAGGGCGACGCCCAGGGCCTGTTGGACGTCGTCGAGCGGGACGCCTACGACGTGGTGCTCTGCCACGGCGTGCTGGAGTACGTGGACGACCCCGCCGAGGGCGTGGCCAACACGGCGGCCGCGCTGCGCGCCGACGGCACGCTCAGCCTGCTGGCCGCCGGCCTCGGCGGGGCCGTGCTGGCCCGCGCGCTGGCCGGGCACTTCACGGAGGCCCGTACCGCCCTGACCGATCCGGCCGGCCGCTGGGGCTCCGGCGACCCGGTACCGCGCCGCTTCACCGCCGAGCAGCTCTCCGAGCTGGTCGGCGGCGCCGGCCTCGCGGTCGGCGCGGTGCACGGCGTGCGGATCTTCGCCGACCTCGTGCCCGGGGTCCTGGTGGACACCGAGCCCGGCGCCGTGGAGGCGCTGCTGCGTCTGGAGGAGGCCGCCGCCGAGCTG
This sequence comes from Streptomyces sp. BF23-19, assembly GCF_041106355.1. NCBI lineage: Bacteria > Bacillati > Actinomycetota > Actinomycetes > Kitasatosporales > Streptomycetaceae > Streptomyces > Streptomyces sp. BF23-19. The sequence continues at coordinate 12,768 of NZ_JBGBPT010000063.1, forward strand.
CCCGCCTTCCACGCGGTCGCCACCCAGCTGCACGTCCTGGGCGAGAAGCGGGCCTGAACTGCGACCTTCGGCGGGCGGAGTCGGCCACACACCCTCCGATCCGCCGGTCGGCCCCGTATGATCAGGTGCAAGACCGGCATGGTGGACGGACCATTGGGGAATAAGGGCCTCAATGACCGCCCCCACGGCGGTACGGTTTTCACGCAGCGCTTTCATCGGCTGCGTCATTTCTGGGTCGTGTCCTTTTGGAACGCGGCGCAGAGGGCGGGTGTCACGGGGGCGATTCCCCGCCTATCCTGAAGGGGACCCCTGGTCGCCACCCCCGCGACCGACGGATGAGGAGGACTCCCGTGCCGCTCTCGGAGCACGAGCAGCGAATGCTCGAGCAGATGGAGCGAGCGCTGTACGCCGAAGATCCCAAGTTCGCGACAGCGCTTGAGGGAAGCGGACTGCGTACGTACACCCGGCGACGGGTCTACCAGGCAGTCGCAGGCATTGTGGTGGGTATCGCGCTCCTCATGACCGGTGTGATCATTCCGAACGTGCTCTGGATCAGCGTGGTGGGTTTCCTCGTCATGCTGGGATGTACGGTCCTGGTGGTCACCGGTTGGCGCAAGGCACCCAAGCCTGGCGAGCAGCCCGTCTCCGGAAGTACCGGCGGTCCGGCCCGTGGCCGGAGCCGGCAGCGTCGGTCGATGATGACCCGTATCGAGGAACGGTGGCAGCGCCGCCGTGACGAGCAGGGGCACTAGCCCCCGACAACGTGGGTGAGGGGATGGCCGCCGTGCGGCCGTCCCCTCACTTTTCTGCGTTCCCGTACGGCATGATGATCCGATGAGTGTGCTCCCCCTGGTCTTCACCAGCGGCTGGGCCAGTGGGATCAACGCTTACGCCGTGGTCCTCCTGCTCGGCATCTTCGGCCGCACCGGCCTGACCGACGACGTCCCCGCCTCGCTGCAACGCACGGACGTGCTGATCGTCGCGTTGGTGCTGTTCCTGTGCGAGGCGATCGCCGACAAGGTCCCGTACATGGACTCGATATGGGACACCGTCCACACGGTGATCCGCCCCGTGTCCGGTGCGGTGATCGGTGCGCTGCTGGCCGGGCAGACCGGTTCGCTCCCCGAGATCACCGCCGCCGCGGTCGGCGGCTCCACGGCGCTGGCCAGCCATTTCGTCAAGGCCGGCACCCGGATGGCGATCAACACCTCGCCCGAGCCCTTCACCAATGTGGGGATGAGCATCGCCGAGGACCTCGGCGTGGCCGGGCTCGTGACCTTCGCGATGTTCAATCCCGAGGCCGCCGCGATCATCGCGGCCGTGCTGCTGGCCGCCGGACTGGCCATAGTGATCTTCCTCTGGAGTCGGATCCGCCGCTTCCTGCGCCGCCGCGCCCAGCGCCGCGAGGAGAAGCGGCTGGCTGCCGAGGTCCGCGAGACCACCGGAGCCCCACCCCGCTGACCACAGGGCCACCACCTGGGTCGATAGGCTCGGCCGCATGGCACGAATTGCGGTGATCGGCGCCGGCATGGGCGCGATGGCGACGGCGGCCCGGCTGGCCGTGGCGGGGCACCAGGTGACGGTGTACGAACGCGGGACGACCTACGGCGGAGCCGTGGGCCGGTACGAGCGCGAGGGCTTCGCCTTCGACACCGGGCCCGGGCTGCTGCACCTGCCGGCCGTCTACCGCGATCTCTTCGTGAAGACCGGCAAGCGGCCGCTGGAGACCTGCGTCGACATGGTCCAGGTGAACCCGGCCGTCCGGCACGTCCTCCCCCACCACGGCATCGACGTCACCCTCCCCGGCGCCTCCCGCGGCGGTGTCGCCGCCGCCCTGGAATCCGCCTTCGGCCCGGGCGCGGGCGAGCGCTGGAACGCCGTCCTGGGTCGCGCCCGCGACGCCTGGGACGCCACCCGGCGCCCGCTGCTGGAGGAGCCGCTGCGGCCCGGTGCCCGCCGGAGCCTGGGCGACGACCCGTACCCGGCCCTGCGCCGGAGCGGCCTGCTGCGCCGCCGCCCGCCGACCCTCGCCGAGGTGGCCGACCGGGAGCTGGGCGGCGCCCTCGCGGAGCTGCTGACCGGCGTGGTGCGCGGGTACGGGATCGACCCCGCCACCGCGCCCGCCTCGGCGGCCGTGCTCCCGTACATGGAGCAGACCTTCGGCAGCTGGAACGTGCGCGGCGGGATGCGGGCCCTGGCCACCGCCGTGTACGAGCGCTGCCTGGAGCGCAAGGTCGCCTTCGTCTTCGGGGCGGAGGTTCGGGAGGTCCTGGTCGCGGACGGCCGGGCGGCCGGTGTGCGGCTGGCCGACGGCGGTGAGGCGGCCGCCGACACCGTGGTGTGCGGGATCGACCCCCGGCAGCTGCCGGCCGGTTCGCTGCCGTGGCCGTCGGATGCGCTTCCCGCCCGTGGGGACGACGTACCGGGGCGGATCACGCTGCTGCTCGCGCTGCGCGGCGCACGCCCCGCCACGGCCGTGCACCGGACGGTCGTCCACGCTCCCGGGACCCAGGTCACCGTCATGCGCCCGGACGATCCGGCCACCCGGCCCGACGAGGAGCACGAGGCGGTCACCGTGAGCGCCGTACCCGGCCCCGGCACCTCGGAGCCCACCGAGCTGCTGAACCTCGCGGAGAAGGCCGTACAGGGCCTGCGGGAGCGGCTGTTGTGGCACGAGGTGCGTACCCCGGCCGACATCGAGGCGGCGACCGGTGCGCCGGGCGGCGCGGTGCCCCCGCCCGCCCTCGCGGGGGCCGGGGGCCGACTGCTGCGGCCGGCCAACACCACGGCCCTGCCCGGGCTGTACCTGGCGGGCGGCTGGGCCCACCCCGGCGGCGGGCTGGCGCACGCCGGGATGACCGGGGCCCTGGTGGCCGGACTGATCGTGGAGGGCGCGGAGTTCCGCGGCTCCCAGTGACCGGCGGCGGGGTTCGTCAGTAGCGGTACTGCTCGTACCCGCCCTGCTGGGGGTACGGGTACTGCTGCGGCTGCTCGCCCTGGTCCTCCATCGGGTAGGACTGGCCGGCCCCGTCGGTGGACCGCTGCTGCGGGACCCAGACCCCGCCGGGCGGGGTGTCCGTGGAGTACTGCTGCTGCCCGTAGTCGGCGTACGGGGTGTAGTCGTACGGCTGGGGCGGTACGACGCCGCCGCCGGTGCCGATGTACGGGTCCGAGTAGGCGGCGTAGACCTGCTGCTGGTCGCCCGTCGGGTAGCCGCCCGAGTAGTCGTAGCCGCCCTGGTTCTGCTGGTCGTAGTACGCCGCGTACTGGTGGGCGTCCTGCTCGGCCGTGGTGAAGGGCGAGGCGAAGGCCGCGGTCCGGTCGACCGCGGGGGGCGCGAAACTCTGTATCCCGTAGGACCCGGTGTCCTCGGGAACCGGCTCCGTGCTGTAGACCGCCGGGGGCGCGTCCCGGAACGACCGCTCCTCGGCGGCCCCGTCCCGGTCCTCGGATCCGGACCCGTCGGTGTCCTCGTACTGCAGCGCGGTGACCTTGAGGGCCGGCTCCGACGTGGTGCCGGAGGCCCGGCGGCGGCGCGTCTGCTTCCGTACGGGCTCACCGCCGCGGCGCACCGCCCAGCCGGCGACGAAGCCCTTGCGGAAGGACAGCGTCACCAGGGTCTGGCCCACGGCGAACGCCAACGCGCCGGCGCCGATGACCGGCACCGACGGCAGTATCACGCCGGCGACCACGCCGAGGAAGCCGGCGAAGGCGAGCAGGCGCCAGCGGAGCCGGGCCTTGTACTGCATCAGGACCTCGGCAAGCAGCCACAGCGCGACGAAACCGAACGCGATGTAGAGGACCGTCATTCCCATGCATGGCCCCTCTCGGTACGGCCGCCGGCGCGGGAACGGGGACGGCCGCTCAGGCCCGCTGGTGCAGGCCCAGGTTCTCGTAGATTTCGAGAGTCGCCGTGGAATTGTTGAGCGTGATGAAGTGCAGCCCCGGGACACCCTCGGACAGCAGCCGCGCGCAGAACTCCGTGGCGAACTCGATGCCAATGGAGCGTACAGCGGCCGGGTCGTCCTTGACGGCGAGCATGCGCTCTTTCACGTCCGCGGGGAAGACCGCGGTGCTCAGTTGGGGCAGTCGGTCGAGCTGCTTGATGCCCACAACAGGCATGACCTCGGGGATGATCGGGGTGTCGCAGCCCGCCTTCTCGACGCTGTCGCGCAGCCGCAGATAATTCTCGGGATCGAAGAACATCTGGGTGATCGCGTAGTCGGCGCCGGCACGGCACTTGTCCACGAAGTGCCGGATGTCCGTATCCCAGTCCGTCGATCGGGGGTGCATCTCGGGGAAGGCCGCGACACCGACGCAGAAGTCCCCGGACTCCTTGAGCAGCCTCACCAGGTCGGCGGCGTAGTGCACGCCCTCGGGGTGGGACACCCACTCGGCCATCGGGTCGCCCGGCGGGTCACCGCGCAGGGCGAGCATGTTGCGGATCCCGGCGTCGGCGAACTGGCCGATGACGTGGCGCAGCTCGGCGATGGAGTGGTCCACGGCGGTCAGGTGCGCGACGGGCGTGAGGGTGGTGTCCGCGGCGATCTCCTGGGTGGCCTTGACGGTGCCACCGCGGGTGGAGCCGCCGGCTCCGTAGGTCACGGACACGAAACTGGGAGATACCGCCTCGACCCGGCGCAGGGCGTTCCAAAGGTTGCGTTCGCCCTTCTCCGTCTTCGGGGCCCAGAACTCGAAGGAGTACGAGCGCCCGGACGCGAGGAGGTCGCGGACCGTGTGTGCACGATCCGACCAGGTGGAAGCGGTACCAGAGGCCATGTGGGCAGGTTAGACGCGGCCCGGCGGACACCGAAGCCTTGTCCGCCTTTTGGACACGTTTTTGGACACGTGTGGGCCCGGCTCTGGCCGGAAGGCGTCCGTACGGGGTACCGCGACCGCCCGTCGTCCGGGCGGACGGGGCTCAGCCGAGGCGGGCCCGGACCCGCTTGGCGAGCTCCGCGGCGGCCGCGCCGGGGTCGGTGGCCTCGGTGAGGGCGCGGACGACCACGATGCGGGTGGCGCCTGCGTCCAGCACCTCGTCCAGGTTCGAGCCGTCGATGCCGCCGATGGCGAACCAGGGGCGGTCCTGCTCCAGGGAGGCCGCGTACCGGACGAGGTCCAGGCCCGGGGCGTGGCGGCCGGGCTTGGTGGGGGTGGGCCAGCAGGGGCCGGTGCAGAAGTAGTCCACGCCGGCTTCGGCGACGGCCGCGTCGACCTCGTCCTCGGCGTGGCAGGACCGGCCGATCAGCACCCCTTCGCCGAGGATGGCGCGGGCCGCGGGGACGGGGATGTCGCCCTGGCCGAGGTGCAGGACGTCGGAGCCGATGGCGTGGGCGACGTCGGCGCGGTCGTTCACGGCGAGGAGCTTGCCGTGGCGGCGGGCGGCCTCGGCGAAGACCTGGAGGTGTTCGAGCTCCTCCCCCGCCTCCATGCCCTTGTCGCGGAGCTGGACGATGTCCACGCCCGAGGAGAGCACGGCGTCGAGGAAGTCGGGGAGGTCACCCTGGCGCTTGCGGGCGTCCGTGCAGAGGTAGAGCCGGGCGTCGGACAGCTGCATGGGTGTACCCCCCGTGGTGGATGCGGTGTACGGACCGGGGCCGCGGCCGTGGGCCCGTACACCGCTGTGGAGCGAAGGCGATCAGGTCAGAGGGCGAGCGCCTGAGCGCGGCGCTTCACCTCCGTGCCGCGATTCTCGCTCAGCGCCTGCACGGGGGTGCCGGGCAGGGTCGGATCCTCGGTGAAGAGCCATTCCAGGATCTCCTCCTCGGTGAAGCGGTCGTCGCGCAGCACGGTCAGCAGACCGACGAGGCCCTTGACGACCTTGTCGCCGTCGATGAAGGGAGCCGGCACCTGCAGGGAGCGGTTCTCGCCCCGGCGGACGGCGATGAGCTGCCCTTCCTTGACCATCTGGCGGACCCGGGTCACCTCGATGTTCAGCATCTCCGCGATGTCGGGGAGGTACAGCCATGAGGGGACAAGGGCATCGATCTTTGCGTCAATCTCGGTCACAGACACAAGCCTGCCATCTCGGCTCCGCCGCCGGTACCTGAGCAGCCCCGTCCGGGTCGCGGTCCATGCCGAGGCTCCGCCCCGGACCCCGCGCCGCGAACGCCGGCGGGGCCGAGATTTCCCTACGGGCGTCCGCCCCCACCAGGTGGACGGCAGCAGCCACGATCCAGCCTCGCCGGCGTTCGAGGCGCGGGTCCGGGCGGAGCCCGGCGGCCGTCAGGCCGTGGCCGACTTCAGCGGGACCGAGGGGTCGCCGACCTTGGCGGGGTCCACGGGGACGCCCGTCTCGATGAGCTTGCGACCCTGCGCCAGGTCGCGCGGGCGGCCCACCGCCAGGACCGCGACCAGTGCGCCGTCGCGCAGCCAGCACGCCGACCAGGTGGGGCCGGCCGGATCCCCGCGCAGGATCAGGGTGTCGGCCCCGCCGTGGTGGCCGGCGTACTGGACGAAGCGGCCGAACTGCTCCGACCAGAAGTACGGCACCGGGTCGTAGACCTGGGCCGGCTCCCCGGCCAGGATGTTCGCCGCGACCGCCCTGGGCCCCTGCAGGGCGTTGTCCCAGTGGTGCACGAGCAGTCGCGTCCCGTACCGCCCGGAGGGGAAGGAGGCGCAGTCGCCGACCGCGTACACCCCGGGCAGCGAGGTCCTCAGGTACGCGTCCGCGGTGATCGATCCGTCGGGGCCGCGTTCCACGCCGGTCCCGTCCAGCCATCCGGTGGCGGGGCGCGCGCCGATGCCCACCACCACCGCGCCGGCGGGCAGGGCTCGCCCGTCCGCCAGCAGGACCCGCCCCTCCTCGATCCCGGCGACCTTCGCCCCGGTGATCAGCTCCGCGCCCGCCTCCTGGTACCAGCGCGCCATCGGCTCGGTGACCTCGGCGGGCAGCGCCCCCGCCAGGACCCGGTCCGCCGCCTCGACCACGGTGACCTCGCAGCCCGCCTCCCGGGCGGCGGTGGCGAACTCGGCGCCGATCCAGCCCGCCCCGACGACCACGGCCCGGGGGGAGGCGGCCAGCACCGGGCGCAGCCGGGCGGCGTCGTCCAGCGTGCGCAGCAGGTGCACGCCCGGGACGCCCTCGGTGCCGGGGATGGTCAGCGGCTGCGCGCCGGTCGCCAGGACGAGGGTCCCGTAGGGGACGGGTCCCGTCTCGGTGTCCAGCTCGTGGACGGCGGCGCGCAGTCCGGTGACCTCGACGCCGAGCCTGAGGTCGATGTCGAGGCCTTCGAAGTCCACGTCGAAGGCGGAGTCCTCGGCCTTGCCGAGGAGTACCGCCTTGGACAGCGGGGGGCGGTCGTAGGGCTGGTGGGGTTCGGCTCCCAGCAGGGTCACGGGGCCGGTGAAGCCCTGTTCGCGCAGGGCCACGGCGGTCTGCACCCCGGCCATTCCGGCGCCGACGATCACGACGCCTCGCTGATTCTGTTCCGTCTGCTCGCTCACGCCGCCACCCTAATCATCTGACGCTCCGTCAGGAATAGGTGCCGCCTTACCCGCCCTCCACGGCCGGGTTAGTCTGGCCACCGTACCTATCGCGGGAGTCCGGCGCACCGGGCTGAGAGGGAGGCTGGCCGGCCTCCGACCGTACGAACCTGATCCGGGTCATGCCGGCGAAGGGAGGGGCTGGACGCCCATGCACTCATCTCGGAAGGGTTCCGCCACGGGATCCGACGTCCTCGTCATCGGGGGCGGAATCATCGGCCTGGTCACCGCTTGGCGGGCCGCCGCGCGCGGGCTGCGCACCGTACTCGCCGACCCCGCACCCGGCGGCGGCGCCGCCCAGGTCGCGGCCGGCATGCTCGCCCCCGTCACCGAACTGCACTACGGCGAGGAGGCCCTGCTCGGCCTCGGCCTCGCCTCCGCCGCACGCTATCCGCAGTTCGCCGCCGAACTCGCCGAGGCGAGCGGCGGCCTGGACATCGGCTACCGCACCTGCGGCACCCTCGCCGTCGCCCTCGACGCCGACGACCGCCTCCACCTGCGCGAACTGCACGCCCTGCAGCGCCGCTGCGGCCTGGAGTCCGAGTGGCTCACCGGCCGCGAGTGCCGCCGCCTGGAGCCCATGCTCGCCCCGGGCGTACGCGGCGGGCTGCGCGTCGACGGCGACCACCAGGTCGACCCCCGCCGACTCGCGGCCGCCCTGCTGGCCGCCTGCGAACGCGCCGGCGTGACCATCCACCGGACGGCCGCGCAGCGGCTGCTCACCACCACCGACCGGGCGACCGGAGCCCTCCTCGACGACGGTACGGAGCTGCTCGCAGACCAGGTGGTCCTCGCCGCGGGCTCGTTCACCGGCCGGCTGGCGGGCGTGCCGCCGCAGGTCGTGGCCCCCGTACGGCCGGTCAAGGGCCAGGTCCTGCGGCTCACGGTGCCGGCCGCCTACGCGCCGTTCCTGTCGCGGACCGTCCGGGCCGTCGTCCGCGGCAGCCACGTCTACCTGGTGCCGCGCGAGAACGGCGAACTCGTCGTCGGCGCCACCAGCGAGGAACTCGGCTGGGACACCACCGTCACCGCGGGCGGGGTCTACGAACTCCTGCGCGACGCCCACGAACTGGTCCCCGGCATCACCGAACTCCCGCTCACCGAGACCCGGGCGGGACTGCGCCCCGGATCCCCCGACAACGCCCCGCTGCTCGGCCCGACCGACCTGCCGGGCCTGCACCTGGCCACCGGGCACTACCGCAACGGGGTGCTACTGACCCCCCTCACCGGCGAGGTCCTCGCCGAGCTGCTGGCCACCGGCGAACTGCCGGAGATCGCGCGCCCCTTCACCCCCCGCCGGTTCTCCGCCGAACGTCAGGAGTCGTACGCATGACCATCTCCGTGAACGGCGAACCGCGCGAGGTCGCGGCCGGCGCCACCCTCGACACGGTGGTCGCCACCCTGACCTCCGCCCCCTCCGGCGTCGCCGCCGCACTCAACGAGACCGTGGTCCCGCGCGGGCAGTGGCCCGCCACCGTCGTGGGCGAAGGCGACCGGGTCGAGATCCTCACCGCGGTACAGGGGGGCTGACCGACATGGCGGACGACCTCTTCACCCTCGGCGGCCGGACCTTCACCTCCCGCCTGATCATGGGCACGGGCGGGGCCCCGAGCCTGGACATCCTGGAACGCGCCCTCGTCGCCTCCGGAACCGAACTCACCACGGTCGCGATGCGGCGGCTGGACCCCACGGTCCAGGGCTCCGTCCTGTCCGTGTTGACCAAGCTCGGCATCTCCGTCCTCCCCAACACGGCGGGCTGCTTCACGGCGGGCGAGGCCGTCCTCACGGCCCGGCTGGCCCGGGAGGCGCTCGGCACGGACTGGATCAAGCTGGAGGTGGTCGCGGACGAACGGACCCTCCTGCCGGACGGCGTCGAGCTGCTGGACGCCGCCGAGATCCTGGTCGACGAGGGCTTCACGGTGCTCCCGTACACCAACGACGACCCGGTGCTCGCACGGAAGCTGGAGGACGTGGGCTGCGCGGCGATCATGCCGCTCGGGTCCCCCATCGGATCCGGCATGGGCATCCGCAACCCGCACAACTTCGAGCTGATCACGGAACGCGCGTCGGTCCCGGTCATCCTGGACGCGGGCGCGGGCACGGCGTCCGACGCGGCCCTGGCGATGGAACTGGGCTGCGCGGCGGTGATGCTGGCCTCGGCGGTGACCCGCGCACAGGAACCGGTCCTCATGGCGTCGGCCATGCGGGACGCCGTCTCGGCGGGCCGCCTCGCCTTCCGCGCGGGCCGCATCCCCCAACGCCGCTTCGCGGAAGCGTCCTCCCCCACGGACGGCCGCGCAAGCCTGGACCCGGAACGCCCGGCGTTCTGAGGAGGCGTACGAATGCCCGCGTGTGCGGGACCGTACACGTCACAGGTGCGCTGCAAGGCGACCCGCCCAGGACGGGTGCCGGGTGGCGGCTCGTAGAATCGCCGGGTGGATACGACCCTGGATGACCCCCTCGTCGGGCGCGTGCTCGACGGCCGCTACCGCATCGACGCCCGCATCGCGGCCGGCGGCATGGCCACGGTCTACCGGGCCGTCGACACCCGCCTCGACCGGGTGCTCGCCCTGAAGGTGATGCACCCGGCGCTCGCCGCCGACGCCGCCTTCGTCGACCGGTTCATCCGCGAGGCGAAGTCCGTGGCCCGGCTCGCGCACCCGAACGTGGTCGCCGTCTTCGACCAGGGCACGGACGGCCCGTACGTGTACCTGGCCATGGAGTACGTCTCCGGCTGCACCCTGCGCGACGTGCTCCGCGAGCGCGGCGCGCTCCGGCCCCGGGCCGCCCTCGACATCCTCGAACCGGTGCTCGCCGCCCTCGGCGCCGCCCACCGGGCCGGCTTCGTCCACCGCGACATGAAGCCCGAGAACGTCCTGATCGGGGACGACGGCCGGGTGAAGGTGGCCGACTTCGGGCTGGTCCGGTCGGTCGACTCGGTGACCAACACCACGGGCTCCGTCCTCGGTACGGTCTCCTACCTGGCCCCCGAGCAGATCGAGAACGGCGTCACCGACACCCGCGTGGACGTCTACGCCTGCGGTGTCGTCCTCTACGAGATGCTCACCGGCTCCAAGCCCCACCTCGGCGGAACCGCCGCGCAGGTGCTCTACCAGCACCTGCACGAGGACGTCCCGCCCCCGTCGGCCGTGGTCCCGGGGCTCGCCGTCGGGCTCGACGAGCTGGTCGCGCAGGCCGCCGCCCGCAATCCCGATCTGCGTCCCTACGACGCGGCCGCCCTGCTCGGCCTCACCCGTGAGGCCCGCGCGCAGCTCAGCGACGCCGAGCTGGACGCCGTACCGCCGCAGGCGCACGCCGAGGAACGTTCGTCCGCCGAGGACCGTACGGGTGTGATCCCGCGCCCGGTGGTCGCGCAGCAGCCCGTGCAGCACACCTCCCGCCTGGAGATGCCGTCCGCCCCGCCCGCTCCGCCCACGCACCGCCCCGCCGGGGGCACCGCGCGGCGGCCCTCGCGTGGGGTGCTGCTCGTCGTCGCGGGCGTGCTGCTCGCGCTCGGGCTCGGGGTCGGCGTCTGGTACATCAATTCCGGGCAGTTCACGAAGGTCCCCAACCTGCTCGGCAAGACCGAGGCGCAGGCCCGCTCCCAGCTGTCCGCGGCCGGGCTCGGGGTGAAGGGGGTGGACCGGAAGTTCAGCGACGCCTTCGACCGCGGGACGGTGATGAACACCGATCCCCCGGGCGGCCGGCGGATCCGCGGCAACGGCGCGGTGACCATCACCCTCTCCCGCGGCCCCGAGGTCGTGGCCGTGCCCAACCTGATGGGCCGGCCGCTGGAGGAGGCGAAGGCCGAGCTGACGCGGTCCGGGCTGGCGCCCGGCATGGTGACGCAGGCCTTCAGCCAGGACATCGCCCAGGGTTCGGTGATCAGCACGAATCCGACGGGCGGCGAGAAGCGGGCGCCCGACACGGCGGTCTCGCTCGTCGTCAGCAAGGGCCGCCCGGTGCCGGTCCCGAGCGTGACCGGGGTGCCCGTCGACCAGGCGAAGGCGGCTCTGGAGGCCCTGGGCCTCAAGGTCGCGACGGCTCCCGAGCAGGTGAACGCCCCCTTCGTGGCCGGTACGGTCGCCAACCAGTCGATCGGCGCCGGCACGCAGGCCGCGGCCGGGGACACGGTCACGCTGACCGTGTCCAAGGGTCCTCGGCAGGTCCCGGTCCCGAACGTGACCGGTCAGGACATGGACGCGGCCCGCAAGGCGCTGGAGGCGGCCGGCTTCAAGGTGAAGGTGGACCGGCCGTTGATCTCGTTCAGCAAGACGATCGACACCCAGTCGGTGCCGGCCGGACAGAACGCCCCCGAGGGCAGCACGATCACGATCACGACCAAGGGGCTGTAAGCCGTAGTGATGCGCAATCCAGTGGGCGGGCACGTCCCCGTTGCCGGGGGGCTCGCCTCGGTCGGCCTGACCTACGCCCGGGAGATGGGGGCGGAGGCCGTCCAGGTCTTCGTCGCCAATCCGCGCGGCTGGGCCACGCCGGTCGGCAATCCGGCGCAGGACGAACGGTTCCGGGCGGAGTGCGCTGCCGGGTCGATCCCGGCGTACGTGCATGCCCCGTACCTGATCAACTTCGGCTCGCACACCGAGGCGACCGTGGAGAAGTCGGTGGAGTCGCTGCGCCACTCGCTGCGCCGCGGCCGGGAGATCGGCGCGCTCGGGGTGGTCGTGCACACCGGGTCGGCGACCGGGGGACGCCCGCGCGAGGTGGCGTACGCGCAGGTCAGGGAGCACATGCTGCCGCTGCTGGACGAGCTGACGCACGACGACGACCCGTTCCTGCTGCTGGAGTCCACGGCCGGGCAGGGCTTCTCGCTGTGCTCGCTCGCCGAGGACTTCGGCCCGTATTTCGAGGCGCTCGACCACCACCCGAAGCTGGGGATCTGCCTGGACACCTGCCACATCTTCGCGGCCGGCCACGATCTGGCGGAGCCGGGCGGGTCGAAGGTGATGCTGGACCTGCTCGTGGACACGGTGGGTGAGGGCCGGCTGAAGCTGGTCCACGCGAACGACTCCAAGGAGGGCGTCGGCGCCCACAAGGACCGGCACGCCAACATCGGCCAGGGGCACATCGGCCGGGACGCCTTCGCGGAGCTGATCTCGCACCCCGCGATGGACGGCGTACCACTGATCATCGAGACGCCCGGCGGCAAGGAAGGGCATGCGGCGGACGTGGCGCTGCTGAAGGAGCTGCGCGGCCCGCAGTGATCCATCGATCCCTTGAGGAATACCCCAGGGGGGTATACGGTTCCGGCATATCGACGGGACCGCTACCCGACGTTCCCACGAGGGGGTTGTCATGGAGCACATGCACGAGGGTCACGAAGGACACGAGAGCCACAAGGTCCACGAGAACCACCACGCGCACGGCGCCGGCGGCTCGGTCAGTTGGGGCACGGCCGCCCGGGCCACCCTGCACTGCCTCACCGGATGCGCCATCGGCGAGGTGCTCGGCATGATCATCGGTACCGCGCTCGGCTGGGGGAACGTGCAGACGATGATCCTGGCGATCGTCCTCGCGTTCTTCTTCGGCTACGCCCTCACCCTGCGCGGGATCCTCGCCGCCGGCGTCGACCTCCGTACGGCCATCCGGGTGGCGCTGGCCGCGGACACTCTTTCGATCGCCGTCATGGAGCTGATCGACAACGGGGTGATCGCCCTGTGGCCCGGCGCGATGGACGCGCACCTCTCGGAGCCGCTGTTCTGGATCGTCCTGGCGATCGCGCTGGCGGCCGCGTTCGTGATCACGACTCCGGTCAACAAGTGGATGATCGGCCGCGGCATGGGTCACGCGGTCGTGCATCGGTACCACCACTGAGCGAGCGCCGCCGGACGCGGGGGCGCCGCCGCGCCCCTACAGTTCGGGGCCCTCCCCGGGCTCCTCCTGGTACGAGTAGCGCTGCTCGCGCCACGGGTCGCCGATGTTGTGGTAGCCGCGCTCCTCCCAGAAGCCACGGCGGTCGGCGGTCATGTACTCGATGCCGCGGACCCACTTGGGGCCCTTCCAGGCGTACAGGTGCGGGACCACCAGCCGTACCGGGAACCCGTGCTCGGCGGTGAGCAGTTCACCGCCCTCGTGCGTGGCGAAGACGGTGCGGTCGGAGGCGAAGTCGGCCAGCCGCAGGTTGGAGCTGAAGCCGTACTCGGCCCACACCATCACGTGCGTGACCTGCGGCGCGGGGGGTGCCAGGGCGAGGACCTCGCGGGCGAGCACACCGCCCCATTCGGCGCCCTGCATGCTGAACTTCGTGACGCAGTGCAGATCGGCCACGACGGTGTCGAACGGCAGGGCCGTGAACTCCTCGTGGTTCCAGCAGTGCTTGTCCCCGTCGGCCGTCGCGCCGAAGACGCGGAACTCCCAGCGGTCCGGCTTGAACTTGGGTACGGGCCCGTAGTGGGTGACCGGCCAGCCCCTCTGCAGCCGCTGCCCCGGTGGAAGCTCCAGCTGCTCTGCTCCCGGAGATTCCCGGCTTTCCGGCTGACCCATGACTCCATGGTGACAGACTGGGCAGGGTGGTCATGACCAGGTCTGGGCCGATTCGGGCAAGTCACGGTAACTCCCACTAAGGAGGCACTTACTGGACGGTCCCCGGTGGCGATGCGAGGATGCGCGCAACTGCCCCGTCACATAGCTGACATTGCCTGGAAGGAGCCTGTGCGATGCAGGGCGACCCCGAGGTCCTTGAGTTTCTGAACGAGCAGCTGACCGGCGAGCTGACGGCCATCAACCAGTACTGGCTGCACTACCGCATCCAGGACAACAAGGGCTGGACCAAGCTCGCCAAGTACACGCGTGAAGAGTCCATCGACGAGATGAAGCACGCGGACAAGATCACCGAGCGCATCCTGATGCTCGACGGCCTGCCGAACTACCAGCGCCTCTTCCACGTGCGCGTCGGGCAGACGCTCACGGAGATGTTCCAGGCGGACCGCCAGGTCGAGGTCGAGGCCATCGACCGGCTCAAGCGGGGTATCGAGGTCATGCGCGGCAAGGGTGACATCACCTCGGCCCGGCTCTTCGAGGAGATCCTGGAGGACGAGGAGCACCACATCGACTACCTCGACACCCAGCTGGAGCTCATCGAGTCCCTGGGCGAGCCGCTGTACATCTCGCAGCTGATCGAGCAGCCGAGCTAACCGGCTCTAGGCCGCTTCCGCCAGCTCCGCCGAACGCGCCGTTCCCGGCTCCGCGGCGAGCACGGCCGCCGTCTGGCCCTTCTCCAGCAGCTCCCGGCGGGGGCACGCCCCACGGCCGAGGATGCCCTGGATGGTGCGCACGCACGATCCGCATTCGGTGCCGGCCTTGGTGGCCGAGGCGATCTGGCGCGGGGTGCAGGCCCCGGCCGCCGCGTGCTCCTTGACCTGCTTGTCGGTGACACCGAAGCAAGAGCAGACGTACACGCGGTTCACCTCCCTGGGCGGAATGGTTCTGCGGTTCAGCGAGCCATCCCCATTTCGGTGAGGCTTACCTAACCGTACCCAAAGTTAGGGTGGCCTAAAAGCCCCCTGTACGACGATGGGGCGCGGATCACATCGATCCGCGCCCCATCGCCGTACGAAGGTACTGATTGATCCTTACTGGTCGCGGTACATCTCGGCGACCAGGAACGCCAGGTCCAGGGACTGGCTGCGGTTGAGCCGCGGGTCGCAGGCCGTCTCGTAGCGCTGGTGCAGGTCGTCGACGAAGATCTCGTCGCCGCCGCCCACGCACTCGGTGACGTCGTCACCGGTGAGCTCGACGTGGATGCCGCCCGGGTGGGTACCCAGCGCCTTGTGGACCTCGAAGAAGCCCTTGACCTCGTCGAGCACGTCGTCGAAACGGCGCGTCTTGTGGCCGGAGGCCGCCTCGAAGGTGTTGCCGTGCATCGGGTCGGTGACCCAGGCGACGGTCGCACCGGAGGCGGTGACCTTCTCGACCAGCTCGGGGAGCTTGTCGCGGACCTTGTCGGCGCCCATGCGGACGACGAAGGTCAGCCGGCCCGGCTCGCGCTCGGGGTCCAGGCGGTCGATGTACGTCAGCGCCTCGTCCACCGTGGTGGTGGGGCCGAGCTTGATGCCGATCGGGTTGGCGATCTGCGCGCAGAACTCGATGTGCGCGTGGTCCAGCTGGCGGGTGCGCTCACCGATCCAGACCATGTGGCCGGAGGTGTCGTACAGCTTGCCGGTGCGCGAGTCGGTGCGGGTCAGCGCACCCTCGTAGTCGAGCAGCAGCGCCTCGTGGGAGGCGTAGAACTCGACGGCCTTGAACTCGGCCGGGTCGGTGCCACAGGCCTTCATGAAGTTCAGCGCGTTGTCGATCTCCCGCGCGAGCTGCTCGTAGCGCTGCCCGGAGGGGCTGGACTTCACGAAGTCCTGGTTCCAGGCGTGCACCTGGCGCAGGTCGGCGTAACCACCGGTGGTGAACGCGCGCACCAGGTTGAGCGTCGAGGCGGAGGCGTTGTACATGCGCTTCAGCCGCTCGGGGTCCGGGATCCGGGCCTCTTCGGTGAAGGCGAAGCCGTTGACGGAGTCGCCGCGGTAGGTCGGCAGGGTGACGCCGTCGCGGGTCTCGGTGTCCTTGGAGCGCGGCTTGGAGTACTGGCCCGCGATGCGGCCGACCTTGACGACGGGCACGGAGGCCGCGTACGTCAGGACGGCGCTCATCTGGAGCAGCGTCTTCAGCTTGGCGCGGATGTGGTCGGCGGAGACGCCGTCGAAGGCCTCGGCACAGTCGCCGCCCTGGAGCAGGAACGCCTCGCCCTTGGCGACGGCTCCCAGACGGGCGCGCAGCTGGTCGCACTCACCCGCGAAAACGAGGGGCGGATACGACTCGAGGTCCGCGACGACAGCGCGCAGAGCCTCGGCATCGGGGTACGAAGGCTGCTGCGCCGCGGGAAGGTCTCGCCAGGTCGCCTTGGCGGCGGGGGCTTGGGTTTCAGCGTTCACGGTCACCTCGTACACATTACGGCGTCACACGCCGCGTTCGGCCCCCCGCCCACAACGTGAGACGAACCAGCTCAAAGGTCACGGGCATCCGACGGAACGGAATCCATGGTTCAGCTCACGTCGCGAGACAGATCCTGCCCCGCGGGGGCGGTCTGGGCTAAGGTGCCCACCATGTACGCGCACGCGAACCAGAACTGGTGGTGGCCCGCTCCCGGCGGCCCACTTCTCGCGCGTACCTGAAGACACGCACGACGCGAAGCCCCCCCGGGGGGGCTTCCTTCCGCGTTTTCGACCATGCTGTCGGATCCCAGGGGCCGCTCCTCCCACCGGAAGGACGCTCCGCCCCATGAACCCCAGCCGACCCGACCGCTTGAGCCGACTGCTCGACCCCTCCTGCCCGCCCTTCGCCCTGCTGCGCCGGCGGACGCCCGGCCGCGACCACGACACCGTCGAGGTGCTGATCGGGCAGGTCGGCGAGGTCGAACGGCTCGCCGACCGGCAGGTCGGCGAGCTGCCCTCGCTCGCGCTCGTCCCCTTCCGGCAGATCCGGGAGCGCGGCTTCGACGTCCGCGACGACGGCACGCCGCTGAGCGTGCTGGTCGCCGAGGAGGTGTACGAGATCCCGCTCGCCGAGGCGCTGGCCACGCTGCCGAACCACCCGGTGCGGGTCGACGGCGGCCGCTTCGACGTCCCCGACGAGGAGTACGCGGCCACCGTCCGGCGGGTCGTCGAGGACGAGATCGGCCGCGGCGAGGGGGCGAACTTCGTCATCCGACGCACCTACGAGGGCCGCATCGACGGTTTCGGCCGGGCCGACGCGCTCGCGCTGTTCCGGCGGCTGCTGGAGGGCGAGCGGGGCGCGTACTGGACGTACGTGGTCCACACCGGGGAGCGGACCCTCGTCGGGGCGAGCCCCGAGGTGCACGTACGGATGTCCGGCCGGACGGTCGTGATGAACCCGATCAGCGGCACGTACCGCTATCCGGCCGGGGGGCCGACGGTCGACTCCCTCCTCGCCTTCCTCGGCGACCGCAAGGAGACCGAGGAGCTGTCGATGGTGGTCGACGAGGAACTGAAGATGATGTGCACCGTCGGCGACATGGGCGGGGTCGTCGTCGGACCGCGGCTGAAGGAGATGTCCCACCTCGCGCACACCGAGTACGAGCTGCGCGGCCGGTCCTCGCTGGACGTGCGGGAGGTGCTGCGCGAAACCATGTTCGCGGCGACGGTCACCGGGTCCCCCGTGCAGAACGCCTGCCGCGTCATCGAGCGGTACGAGGCGGGCGGGCGCGGCTACTACGCGGGCGCGCTGGCCCTGCTGGGCCAGGACGCCGCCGGGGCGCAGACCCTCGACTCCCCCATCCTGATCCGCACCGCCGACATCGCGGCGGACGGCACGGTGCGGGTGCCGGTGGGCGCGACGCTGGTCCGGCACTCGGATCCGGCGGGCGAGGTGGCGGAGACCCATGCGAAGGCGGCGGGGGTGCTGGCGGCGCTCGGGGTGCGGCCGGCCGCGCCGCGCCCGGCGTTCGTCGAGGGGGCCCGGCCGGGGGACGATCCGCGGGTGCGGGCGGCCCTCGCGGCTCGCCGCCAGGACCTGGCGCCGTTCTGGCTCCGGATGCAGGAGCGGCCCGCGGTCCCGTCCGGGCACGCGCTGGTGGTGGACGGCGAGGACACCTTCACGGCGATGCTGGCCCACGTCTTGAGAGTGGGGGGTCCGAGGGTGGCCGGGCTGGAGGTGACCGTACGCCGCTACGACGATCCGGGGCTGCGGGCCGCGGCCCTGGCCTGGGAGGGCCCGGTGGTCCTGGGCCCCGGTCCGGGCGATCCGGCCGATGCCGCGGACCCCAAGATGCGGATGCTGCGCGCGCTGGCGGCCGACCTACTGGCCGGGCATCGCCACGGCCTGGTCGGGGTCTGCCTGGGCCATGAGCTGCTGGCGGCCGAGCTGGGCCTCCCGCTGATCCGCAAGGCGGAACCGGCGCAGGGGGCGCAGACCCGGATCGATCTGTTCGGGGCCGAGGAGGTGGTCGGCTTCTACAACACGTACACCGCGCACTGCGACGACGCCCTGGCCGGCCGGCTGGCGACCCAGGGGGTGGAGGTGGCCCGCGATCCGGCCACGGGCGAGGTGCACGCCCTGCGGTCCCGGGCCGGGGGCTTCGTGGGGGTGCAGTTCCATCCGGAGTCGGTCCTCACCCTGCGGGGCGCGGAGCTGCTGCGCGAGCTGCTGGCCGGGATCCGGGCGGTGTCCCCGGCCTGAGGGGCCGCACGCCGGACGGGCCGCACGCCCCCTGGGCGGTCAGCCCGTCCGGCTCTCGGTGCCCGGGGACCCGCCGGCCCGGAGGTGGTGCACCAGCTGCCAGGTCAGGATCGGTCCCAGCACGGCCAGCCCGCACAGGAGGGCGGTGACGTTGCCGGTCGCCAGCGCCACCGACACCGCGGCGCCCACCGTGTGATCGGCGAAGGTGAGCCAGGGGTCCACCCGCCGGCCCGGCTCGGCGCGAAGGGCGGGCCGTAGGGCCCGGAGGGCGTAGAAGAGCTGGATGGCGGCGCAGGCCGAGAGGATCCAGCGGAACACGGTAGGGACGTCCACGTGGCCGAATCTAAGCCCCGCCCCGGCCCGCCGGTATGGCCGGATGCCGAAGTCCGGGTGAACTCCCGGGTCCGGGACCCTGCCGACACGACTCAGGCGGGCGGGACGAGGGTGTTCTCGGAGCGGCGACCGGCCAGGTGGTCCGCCACGTTGGCGACGGTGGTGGCGATGATCTGGCCCACCGCGTCCGTCGTGTAGTACGCCTGGTGGGAGGTCACCAGGACGTTCGGGAAGGTGACCAGCCGGGCCAGGGTGTCGTCCTCGACGGTCTCCAGCGACTTGTCCAGGAAGAAGACGCCGGCCTCCGCCTCGTACACGTCCAGGCCGACGCCCGTGAAACGGCCGGCCCGTAGCTCGTCGACCAGCGCCTCGGTGTCGATCAGTCCGCCGCGGCTGGAGTTGACCAGGATCGCGTCGTCCCGCATCCGGCGCAGCGCGGCCGCGTCGAGGATGCGGCGGGTGGACTCCAGCAGGGGTACGTGCAGGCTGATCAGGTCCGAGGAGGCGAGCAGCTCGTCCTTGTCCACGTAGGTCATGCCGAGTTCCAGGCAGGCCGGGTTCCGCACCACGTCCCAGCCCAGCAGGCGCATGCCGAAGCCGTGCGCGATCCGGGTGAACGCCTCGCCGATCTTTCCGGTGCCGAGCACGCCGACCGTGCGGCCGTGGAAGTCCCGGCCCATCAGCCCGTTCAGCCGGAAGTCGAAGTCCCGGGTCCGGATCGAGGCCCGGACGATCCGCCGGTTCACGGCCATGGCGAGGGTCCAGGCGAACTCGGCCACCGAGTGGGGCGAGTAGGCGCAGACCCGGCTGATCGTCATGCCGAGACGCCGGGCCTCGTCCAGGTCGATGTTGTTGAAGCCGGTGGACCGCTGGGCGATCAGCTTCGTCCCGCCCGCCGCCAGGACCCGTAGCACCCGGCCGCTCAGGTCGGCGTTCACGCTGGAGGAGACGATCTCGTACCCGGCGGCGATCGGCGCGGTGTCCTCGTCCAGGAAGACCTCCAGGCAGCGGATCTCGTGCTGCCCCGCGAAGGCCTGCTCCAGGAGCGGCTTCTCGTCGGCGGTCACACCGAATGCCAGGATCTCCACGCTTGCTCCCGCACCTCGAACCATGGGCCGCTTGTCACCATACGGCCCATGGTGGCGGGTCGCCGCTCAGCCGAAGAAGACCCCGGCCTCCTTGTAGAGCGCGGGATCCACCGTCTTCAGCTTCGAGGTCGCCTCCGCGATCGGCACCCGGACGATGTCCGTCCCCTTGAGCGCGACCATCTTCCCGAAGTCCCTGTCGCGCACGGCCTCGATGGCGTGCAGCCCGAACCGGGTCGCGAGCCACCGGTCGAAGGCGCTCGGCGTGCCACCGCGCTGGACGTGGCCGAGCACCGTCGTACGGGCCTCCTTGCCGGTCCGCGCCTCGATCTCCTTGGCCAGCCACTCGCCCACGCCCGACAGTCGGACATGGCCGAAGGAGTCCAGGGTGCCGTCCTTCAGGACCATCTCCCCGTCCTTGGGCATCGCGCCCTCCGCGACCACCACGATCGGCGCGTAGCTCGCCCGGAACCGGGAGGTCACCCAGGCGCAGACCTCGTCGATGTCGAAGCGCTGCTCCGGGATGAGGATGACGTTGGCGCCGCCCGCGAGTCCCGAGTGCAGGGCGATCCAGCCGGCGTGCCGGCCCATGACCTCGACGACCAGGACCCGCATGTGGGACTCGGCCGTGGTGTGCAGCCGGTCGATGGCCTCGGTCGCGATGCCCACGGCGGTGTCGAAGCCGAACGTGTAGTCGGTGGCGGACAGGTCGTTGTCGATGGTCTTGGGTACGCCGACGCAGGGGATGCCGTACTCCTCGTACAGCCGGGCGGCGACCCCGAGGGTGTCCTCGCCGCCGATCGCGATGAGCGCGTCCACCTCGTACTTCGCGAGGTTCTCCTTGATGTCCCGCACGCCGTTCTCCGTCTTGAACGGATTGGTGCGCGAGGAGCCGAGGATGGTGCCGCCGCGGGGCAGGATGCCGCGGACGGCGGGGATGTCGAGGGGGACGGTCCGCCCCTCGATCGCGCCCCGCCAGCCGTCCTTGAACCCGACGAACCCGCAGCCGTACTCCTGGTCGCCCTTGCGGACGACGGCCCTGATCACCGCGTTGAGCCCGGGGCAGTCGCCGCCGCCGGTCAGCACTCCGACCTTCATGGAATCTCCAATCGCCATGACGGTCACGCTAGTGGTGACCCAGGTCACAGCAAGGGGCCTGGAGAGGTCAATTCCGGTGGAATCGTGAGGCGTTGCGTACGTCCGTTCACTCGTACGAGTTCGTAAGTACGATCGACGGGCGGTGCGGACGTCCCTCGTGCGGGTACTACGCGTCGTCGAGTCCGCGTTCTATGGCGTACCGGACGAGCTCCACCCGGTTGTGCAACTGCAGCTTGCCCAGGGTGTTCTGGACGTGGTTCTGCACGGTGCGGTGGGAGATGACGAGCCGTTCGGCGATCTGCTTGTACGACAGCCCCTTGGCCACGAGCCGCAGTACCTCGGTCTCGCGGTCGGTCAGCTGCGGGGCCTTCGGCTCGTCGGAGGTGGCCGGCAGCGGGTCGGTGGCCAGGCGCCGGTACTCGCCGAGCACCAGCCCGGCCAGGCCCGGGGTGAAGACCGGGTCGCCGGCGGCGGTGCGGCGGACCGCGTCGATCAGCTCCTGGGCACCGGCCGACTTCAGCAGGTAGCCGGTCGCGCCGGACTTCACCGCTTCCAGGACGTCCGCGTGCTCACCGCTGGCCGACAGGACCAGGACCCGCAGGGCCGGGTTGGCGCCGACCAGTTCCTTGCAGACCTGCACGCCCGGCATGCCGGGCAGGTTGAGGTCGAGGACCAGCACGTCGGGCGTGACGGCGTGGGCTCGACGGACCGCCTCGGGGCCGTCGCCGGCGGTGGCGACGACGTCGAAGCCGGCCGCGGCCAGGTCGCGGGCGACCGCGTCGCGCCACATCGGGTGGTCGTCGACGACCATCACCCGGATCTCGTGCAGCTCGTTCGGCCTGTTCGGGTCGTTCACGTCGGTGCGCTCGCTCATCTCTTGTCCGTCCTCCCCCTGGGTACCTTCAGTTCCACTTCGGTGCCCTGCCCGGGGACGGACACCAGATCGGCGCTGCCGCCGAGATCACGCAGCCTGCCGCGGATGGACAGGGCCACCCCCATCCGGCCCTCGCCCGCCGCCTGGTCGAGCCGGCCCGCCGGGATGCCCGGGCCGTCGTCGCGAACGGTCACGATCACCTCGTCGCCCCAGTCCTCGACGAGGATCCAGGCCCGCGCCCCTTCCCCGGCGTGCTTGCGCACGTTGTCCAGGGCGGCGCCGACCGCCGCGGCCAGTTCCTTCGCGGCGGGCACCGGCAGCGGCACCGGGGTGCCGGGCTCGGCGAAGCTCACGCGGGACCCGGCGTGCGGGGCGAGGAGCGTCCGCAGGTCCAGCTCGCCGTCGTCGGCGCCCGGCTCGTCCACCTCGTACGTGTCCACCAGCGCGCCGCGCGACTCGTCGCTGGAGACCCGGGAGGGCCGCACCAGCCCGCTGGAGACCAGCGTGCGCAGCGCCACCTCCTGCTCCCCCGCCATCCGGCCGAGCTCCTCGGCCTCGCCGCCCAGCTCGCTGCCGCGCCGCTGGACCATGGCGAGGACCTGGAGGACCCCGTCGTGGATGTCTCGGGCGAGGCGCTCCCGCTCGCGGGTGGCGGCCTCGATCTCCAGGGCGCGGGCGAGGGTGTTCTCACTGGCCCGGGCGACCTCGACCACGTAGCCGATGGCCACGGAGGCGACCCAGACGAGCAGGACGTTGTGCAGGGTGTCCCCGGTGGGCCGGCCGGTGTGGATGGCGAGATTGGCGGCCGCCACGAAGGTGGAGGCGAAGCAGGCCCAGCGCCAACCCCCCTTGATGGCGAAGGCGAGGACCGCGCCCGCCGTCCAGATGGTGGGCAGGGTGGAGCCGCCCGCATGGATCCGCGCCTGTGTGTCGGCGACCGGGGTCAGCACGATGCCCACGATCGCGACGGTGAGGTCGGCGACGAGGAAGCCCTTGGTGCAGCTCGCGGCGTTCGCCACCTTGCGGGAGGTGGCGAGGGTCCAGACGGCGAGGAACGCGAGGTAGCCGACCGCGACCCCCGGGCGCGGGAACTCCTTGTACGCGGCCGCGAACAGCAGCGCCGCGTACACCATGGTCAGCAGTCGGTACGCGGTCAGGGCACGCCACAGCGGCTGCTCGACCGACATGCGTACGACGCGTTCGCGTTTCGCCATCTCCCCCACCCCTCGCGGGCGGTATCGCCCGCGCGCAGCTACTGCGACGTGCCGTCGGCCTTCTCGGCCTTGTCCGTCTTGGCAGCCTTCTCGGCCTTCTCGGCCTTCTCCGCCTTCTCGGCATCGGCGATCTGGCGCTTGGCCGCCGTCGCGTAGATGTCGACGTACTCCTGACCGGAGAGCTTCATGATCTCGTACATGACCTCGTCGGTCACCGAGCGGAGGATGAAGCGGTCGTTGTCCATGCCGTGGTAGCGGCTGAAGTCCAGCGGCTTGCCGATCCGGATCCCCGGCCGCATCAGCTTGGGGACCACCTTGCCGGGCGGCTGGATCTTCTCCGTGTCGATCATCGCCACGGGGATCACGGGCGCCCCGGTGGCCAGGGCCACGCGGGCCAGACCGCCGGGCTTGCCGCGGTAGAGGCGTCCGTCGGGTGAACGCGTGCCCTCGGGGTAGATACCGAACAGCTCCCCGCGTTCGATGACGTCGATGCCGCTCTGGATCGCGGCCTCGCCGGCCCCGCGGGCGCCGGAGCGGTCCACCGGGAGCTGGCCGACGCCCTTGAAGAAGGCGGCCGTCAGCTTGCCCTTGACCCCCGGGGAGGTGAAGTACTCGGCCTTCGCGATGAAGGTGACCTTCCGGTCCAGCACCGCCGGCAGGAAGAAGGAGTCGGAGAAGGACAGGTGGTTGCTCGCGAGGATCGCCGGCCCCTCCGCGGGAATGTTCTCGAGGCCCTCCACCCACGGCCTGAAAGCGAGTTTCAGTGAACCGCCGATGGAGAACTTCATTGCGCCGTAGATCAACTCGAAAGCCTTCCTGTGTCTGTCGAACAGACCATATCCCGTGCCTACACCGGCAGGGGCCCGACGACCCTGGCCGGTGCCACCCCGGTCGCGTACGGTGAAGTCACACAGAGCAACGCACCCACCCGACGTACATCGTGATCAAGGAGAACCTGGTGCCCGTCCTCCCTGGAGCCGAGCCGTTCCGCCACGAGGGCGGAGAGGTCGGCGTCCTCCTCTGCCACGGCTTCACCGGCTCCCCGCAGTCCCTGCGCCCCTGGGCCGAGTACCTCGCCGGGCGGGGCCTCACGGTGTCGCTGCCGCTGCTCCCCGGGCACGGGACGCGCTGGCAGGACATGCAGCTCACGGGCTGGCAGGACTGGTACGCGGAGGTGGACCGCGCCCTGCGGGAACTGCTGGACCGGTGCGAGCAGGTGTTCGTCTTCGGGCTGTCGATGGGCGGGGCGCTGTCCCTGCGGCTCGCGGCCAAGCACGGGGACGCGATCAGCGGCCTCGTGCTCGTCAACCCGGCCAACAAGGTGCACGACCCGCTGGCCGTGACCCTGCCGGTGACCAAGCACCTGATCCGGTCGACGCCGGGCATCGCCAGCGACATCGCGAAGCCCGGCTCGGAGGAGGTCGGCTACGACCGGGTCCCGACCCATGCCGCGCACTCGCTGAAGAAGTTCCTGCGGCTCGTGGACGCCGAGCTGCCGCAGGTGACGCAGCCGTTGCTGCTGCTGCACAGCCCGCAGGACCACGTCGTACCGCCCGTGGACTCGGCGCGGGTGCTGGCCCGGGTCTCCTCCACGGATGTCACCGAGACCCTGCTGGAACAGAGTTACCACGTGGCGACGTTGGACCATGACGCGGAGCGGATCTTCGCGGACAGCTATGCGTTCATCGGCCGACTGGCGGAGAGCGTGGGCAGGGAGGGGGCGGAGGCCGGTGGCTGAGCACGAGGAGCAGTCGGGCGGGGTTCCGCCGCTGGACGAGGAAGCGGCGTGGGCGGCGATCGTCGCCGGGTACGGGCAGGAGCCGCCGGACCCGCCGGGGGCCCGGCCGTTCAGACCGATCGAGAACCTCCTCCTGCCGGAGGAGGACGTCAAGCCGCTGCCGCCGGAGTCCGGACCGGACCCGAAGGCCGATCCCGAGCCGGACCCGAAGCCGGACCCGAAGCCGCACGCGGAACCGGGTCCTGCGGCGGCCCTGGGCAGCTCCGTGGTCTTCGCCCCGGGCGTGGGCATGGCGGGTCCCCGGGACCACTCGCCGGCGGAGCCGAAGGACGACGACCTGACTCCGGCGGAGGAGGGCCACTTCGTCCCCCCGGAGCCGGAGCTCCCGCCGGCGGACACGACGTCGAAGTTCGCGTGGCTGGCGGTCGTCGGCGGCCCGGTGCTGCTGTTGCTCGCGGTGCTCCTGCAGTGGGAGATGACCTGGTGGCTGACGACGCTGGGCATCGGCGGCTTCCTGGGCGGCTTCGCGACGCTGATCGCACGCATGCAGCACGACGAGGATGACGACGACGACCCGGGCCGCGGCGCGGTCGTCTGACCCGCTCCTTCGCGGGGCTCCGCCCCGGATCCCGCGCCTCAATCGCCGGCGGGGCTGAAATTGCCCTCCGGGCATCCAGAGGGACGGCATCAGCCAAATACAGCCCCGCCGGCGATTGAGGCGCGGGATCCGGGGGCAGCGCCCCCGGCTACGGCGCGGCTGCCAAACGGAGGGCCGCCAGCACCGGCAGGTGGTCCGTCGCCGACCGCAGGTCCGTGAGCGAGAGGCCCGGCAGGCCCTCCGGGACGCCGCAGGCCAGCACCTCCACCCCCTTCGTGGCGAACACGGCGTCGATCCGGCGGTCCGGCGCCACCGCCGGGAAGGTCGCTCCGCCGCCCCACGGGGCCACCGCCCGACAGTCCTGGAGCTCGGTGGCCAGCCGCCCGTACGCCGGCCCGTCCGGGCCCTCGTTCAGGTCGCCCGCGGCGATCGCGTACGGCACGTCCATGCCGGCCAGCCGTTCCAGCAGCAGCTCCGCGTGGGCCCGGCGCTCCGCCGCCTGGAGCGACAGGTGCAGGGAGGCCAGCCCCACCCGCACGCCCCCGATCCGGACCACCGCCGTGGCGAAGCCCCTGCGGTGCAGTCCGGGGGTGCGCGGCAGCAGGACGTCCTCCGTGCGCTCCACGAAGACCCGTAGCGAGCACAGCAGCAGCGGTCCGGCCGCCGTCGCGCCCCCGCCCAGCACCACCAGGTCGCACCTGGCGGCCAGCCGGGCCGCGTGTTTGCGCCACCGGAAGAACCGGGGGGCCTCCTGGACGAGGACGAGGTCGGGCTCGCACGCCCGGATGACCCGGGCCAGCGCCTCCTCGTCGTCGCGCAGGGAGCGGATGTTGTAGCTGAGTACCCGGATCACGGCAGAACCGTCGGGCTCCGTACGGGACTTCGGCAGCGAGGGCGGCAACTGGTCCATGTACCGCAAGATACGCAGCCGCCCGCCGCTCCCCCAAGGGGCGCGACGGGCGGTACGCGTGGAAAGAAGGGGAAGGTCAGCCCTGGCGGGCCAGGTCGGCCGCGCCGACGAGTCCGGCCTTGCCGCCGAGCTGCGCGGCGAGGACCTGGGCGTGCGGGCGCCAGGCGCCGCCGACCAGCCAGCGCTTGAAGGACTTGCGGATCGGGTCGAGGACGAGGTCGCCCTCGTCCGAGACCCCGCCGCCGACGATGAAGGCGGACGGGTCGAACAGCGAGGCCAGGTCGGCCAGTCCCGCGCCGGCCCAGCGGGCCAGTTCGCGGAAGGCGTCGATGGCCACCAGGTCACCCTGCCGGGCGGCCTCGCTGATGTGCTTGCCCTCGATGCCCTCGGGGGTGCCGTCGCCGAGGGCGAGCAGGATCACCGCGTTCTCGGGGGTGGCGTTGGCGCGCTGCTTCGCGTACCGGACGAGCGCACGCCCGGAGGCGTACTGCTCCCAGCAGCCCTGGCTGCCGCAGCCGCACAGCAGGCCGTCCGGGACGACCCGGATGTGCCCGAACTCGGCGGCGACGCCGAAGCGTCCGCGCCGCAGCTTGTTGCCGATGATGATGCCGCCGCCCAGGCCGGTGCCGAGCGTGATGCAGATGACGTCGTCGTGGCCCTGGCCGGCTCCGAAGCGGTACTCGCCCCAGGCCGCGCAGTTCGCGTCGTTCTCGACGACGACGGGCAGGCCGATGCGCTGCTCGACCTTGTCCTTGAGCGGCTCGTGCCGCCAGTTGATGTTGGGCGCGAAGAGTACGGTCGCGCGCTTGTCGTCCACGTATCCGGCGGCGCCGATGCCGACGGCCTCGATGGTGTGGTTGCTGCTGACCTCGGAAACGGCGGCGCAGATGGCCTCCGTCACTCCGTCCGCGGTCGGCGGGGTGGGCACCTTGTACGTCTCAAGGATCGTGCCCTCTTCGTCGACCACGCCGGCCGCGATCTTCGTGCCGCCGATGTCGACGCCGATGGTGAGTCCCATTAGTCCCTCGGTTTCCGGTCAAACCCCGCCACGGCCAACGGTACCCGAGGCTTCCGGAGGATCAGTCGAGATCGATCCGCTCGGAGGGGCCGTCGTCGGGGCCTTCGTCCCGCGGGTCGCGGTCGTGGGACGCCTGCCGGGGAGCCGGGGGTTCGCCCCGCGTCCAGCGGCGCTCGTGGCCCTCGACGGCCGAGCGGTAGGCGGCGAGCAGTTCGGAGCCGGCGGCCGCGAGGTGGTCGAAGACTTCCGGGTTGCGCTCGATGACGGGCTTGGCGGCGGTCTTGGCCTGGTCGACGATCTGGCGCACCGCACCCTGTGCGGCCACGCCGAACAGCGGGTTGTTCATCCCGGACACCTTGTCGGCGACGGCTTCGAAGAGCTTGAAGAGCTCTTCGGCGGCGGTGCCGGTGCCGCCGGCCGCGGCCTGTTCCTGTCCACGCCGGCGTTCCTGCTCGGCGGCGAGGTCCTCGGCACAGGCGCCGGCCCAGGCGTCGTCGTCGGTGGGACGGTCGGTGGCCTCGCTCATGGCGGACTCTCTCCTGCGGCTGCTGCTGGGCGTGCGGTACGGACTACCTTCGACGGTACCCGAACGGGGGTACGCGGTTCATCGCGTGCGGGGCCAGAGTCCGGGGTCGGGGGTGAAGCGGATGCGGAGCTCCCCCTCGGCGAGGGCGGCGCCGGAGACGGTGCAGCGGCGCAGCGCCCCGGGCAGCGGAACGATCCTGCGGTGGGGGCCGGCCGTGAGCAGCAGCTCGTCGCCGCGGCGGACGAGGTCGAGGTCGCTCTTGTGCGCGCCGGGCAGCGGTACCACCCAGACGAGCACCCCGTCCTCGGCGAGCCGGTCCTCGACGGCCCAGGCCCGGCGGGGTGCGGGCGGCTCGGGGACGAGAGCGTCGGCGGTGGCGAGCCGCTCCAGGTCCTGCGGGCCGCGGGG
The DNA here is from genome assembly GCF_041106355.1 of Streptomyces sp. BF23-19. NCBI lineage: Bacteria > Bacillati > Actinomycetota > Actinomycetes > Kitasatosporales > Streptomycetaceae > Streptomyces > Streptomyces sp. BF23-19. The sequence goes on from NZ_JBGBPT010000063.1 coordinate 41,257, forward strand.
GTCGCGGCCGAGGTGGGCGAGGGGCACCACGGGGAGCTCGGCGGCCCACTCGGTGGCGTACTTCTCCTGCTGGGCGGCGAGCCCGGCGAGCCAGGGGTCGGCGGAGTCCTGGGGGGCCATGCGGTTGGCGACGACGGCGGAGACGGGCAGCTGCTGGAGGGCGAGTCCGATCCGGCCGAGGCGCAGCGCGTCGGCGGCGGCCGGGCCGGGCTCGGCGACCAGCCGCAGCTCGGTGGTGTCGGCCTCGACGACGGCCTGGACGGTGGCCAGCTCCTCGTCCCAGCGGGCGGCGGTCTCGTAGAGCCACTGCGCGGGCATGGGGACGCCGGCCAGCTGGGCCAGTACGGGCCGCAGGGCGCGGGCGGCCTGCCGTTCGGCGGGCAGCAGCCGGGCGAGGTAGCGGCGCAGCTGGGCGGGGAGGGCGAGGGTGGCCACGGTCTGGTGGAGCGGTGGCATGTCGACGACGACGAGGTCGGTGTCGGGCGCGGCGGCGGCCCGCCGCAGGGCGCGGAGCAGGGCGAACTGCTCGGCGCCGGGGAGTTCGGTGATCTCCTCGGCGCCCAGCGGCCGGGCCCCGACCATGCCGAGCAGGGTGGATCCGCGCTGTTGGAGGGCGACGAGTTCTTCGCGGAACTCCTCGCCGGAGTCGACCCGGGCCACCCGCAGCCCGGGGGCGGTCGGGTCGCCGACCAGGGCGGTGAGCGGGTCGCCGATGTCGCCGGAGAGCAGCAGCACCCGCTGCCCGTGGCGGGCCGCGGCGAGGGCGGTGGCCGCCGCCACGGTGGTCCGCCCGGCCCCGCCGGGGCCGGTGATCAGCAAGGTGTGCATGTGCGGGTGCTCCGGGTCGGTGGTGGTCCGTGGGCCGGGCGCCCACGGGCGGTGGGCCCGGGGGGCGCGCGGCGCGTTCCTCGGCCCGTCCGGTGCGCGGGACGTGGGGTCAGACGGTTTCGACGCGCTTCTTCAGGCCCGCGAGTGCCCGGTCGATGATGACCTTCTCGGCCTTGCGCTTGATCATGCCGAGCATGGGGATCTTGACGTCGACGGTCAGCTGGTAGGTGACCTCGGTGCGCTTGCCGCCGTCGACGGCGGCCAGTCGGTAGGAGCCGTCCAGCTGGCGGAGCATCTGGGACTTGTCCAGGGTCCAGCTGACCTCGTCGGTGCCCTTCCAGGCATAGGCGAGGGTGTGGTCGTCCTTGATCGCGCCCGCGTCGAGCAGCAGGCGGACCTTCTCGGCGCGCCCTTGGGCGTCGGTGGCCAGTACCTCGGCCTCCTTCACCTCGCCGGTCCACTCGGGGTAACGGGCGAAGTCGGCGATCACGGCCATCACGTCGGCGGGCGGAGCCTCGATCGTGATGCTTGAGCTGGTGTGTTCCGCCATCGCGGTCGCTCCTCCGGGCTGGGGGTACCTCCCAGCGGCAGCTGGGGTGGTTCGAGGATGTGTGCGGCCTGGGGCCGCCGCGTGAAGGCTACCGCGCGTGCGGACGTCGCCACTCCAGTGCCTCCCGCGCGGCTCCCGCACCCTGCGGGAGGCCGCCGGGAAGCGGCTGGATCTTCACCATTCGAGGACCCAGGGCCGGCCGGTGGACGCGAAGTGGCCCACGTTCACGCACTCGGTGTTCCCGATGCGCATCCGCCGGGCGAGCGGCTGGTGGACGTGTCCGAAGAGGGCGTAGCGGGGGCGGGTGCGGCGGATCGCGGCGAGCAGGGCCTCGCTGCCGCGTTCGAACCGGCGGGCGACCGTGTCGTAGCAGAGCTCGGGCACCTCCGGCGGGATGTGCGAGCAGAGCACGTCCACCTCGCCGAGGGCCTCGACCTTGGCGGCGTACTCCTCCACGTCCACCTCGTAGGGGGTGCGCATCGGGGAGGGCAGTCCGCCGCCGACGAAGCCGAAGACGCGGCCGCCGATCTCGACCCGCTGGCCGTCGAGCACGGTGATGCCGTCGCGGTCGGCGTACTCGGGCCACAGGCCCGGGACGTCGACGTTGCCGTAGGTGGCGTACGTGGGGGTGGGGAAGGCGGCGAACATCTGCGCGTACTGGCGGCGTACGGCGCCCTCGATGAGGGTGTCCCGGTCCAGGCCGGCCCAGAGCTGCCGGCCGAAGGCGTGGGCCTCCTCGAAGCGGCGCGCGGTGCGCAGCTCGACGATGCGGTCGGCGTTCTCGACGCCGAACAGGTCGGGGAAGATGCCGCGCGAGTGGTCGGCGTAGTCGAGGAAGAGCACGAGGTCGCCGAGGCAGATGAGGGCGTCGGCCCCGTCGCCCGCGCGGGCGAGGGCCTCGGTGTTGCCGTGCACGTCGCTCACGACGTGGACCCGGGTGCGGCCCGACCCGGGGCCCGCGCCCGGACCCGACCCCGCGCCTGGTCCACGGCTTGATCCGCCCGTGCCGAACTGCTGTCCCCGCATGCTGCCAGCCATGCGGCCAACCCTAGGGCTGCCTGGTGGCGGCGGGTAGAGGGGGCGGGAAGGGTGGCCGGACCTGCGGTTACTTCCGAGTCGCAGAAGGGGTCGACTACTGTCTGCACGTAAGTGGTGAGGCAGGGTAAGTGCAGAATGTGACGCACGGAACATCTGGCCGGTTCCCCCTATCGGGAACCCACTACCGGTGGGTAACGTCCGGTCGGTCCACATGGTGGCGATGGCGCCCAGAGGAGCAGCAGTCTTGCGCGAGTTCAGCCTTCCGGCCCTGTACGAGGTCCCGTCGGACGGGAACCTGACGGATCTCATCCGCCGCAACGCCGCTCAGCATCCAGACACCGCCGTCATGAGCCGCAAGGTCGACGGCCGGTGGCAGGACGTGACCGCGACGGAGTTTCTCGCCGAGGTCCGCGCCGCGGCCAAGGGCCTCATCGCGGCCGGCATCCGGCCCGGCGACCGGGTCGCCCTCATCTCCCGTACCCGCTACGAGTGGGTGCTGTTCGACTTCGCGATCTGGAGCGCGGGCGGCGTCACCGTCCCCGTGTACGAGACCAGCTCCGCCGAGCAGGTCCAGTGGATCCTCGGCGACTCCGGCGCCGTCGCCGTCATCGTGGAGAGCCCGGCCCACAGCGCGGCCGTGGCCTCGCTGCGCGACCGGCTGCCCGAGCTGCGCGAGGTCTGGGAGATCGAGCAGGGCGCGCTGGAGACGCTGAAGGCCGCCGGCGCGGAGATCTCCGACGCCGAGGTCGAGGAGCGCAGCAGCCTCGCCAACGCCGACGACCCGGCCACGATCGTCTACACCTCGGGCACCACCGGCCGCCCCAAGGGCTGTGTGCTGACCCACCGCAACTTCTTCGCGGAGTGCGGCAACGCGGTGGAGCGCCTGAGCCCGCTGTTCAAGACCGGCGAGTGCTCGGTCCTGCTGTTCCTGCCGGCCGCGCACGTCTTCGGGCGCCTGGTGGAGGTGGCGGCGGTACTGGCGCCGATCCGCCTGGGCTGCGTACCGGACATCAAGAACCTCACCGACGAGCTGCAGTCCTTCCGCCCCACGCTGATCCTCGGCGTCCCCCGGGTCTTCGAGAAGGTCTACAACTCGGCGCGCGCCAAGGCGCAGGCCGACGGCAAGGGGAAGATCTTCGACGCGGCGGCCGACACGGCCATCGCCTACAGCCGCGCGCTGGACACCCCGCGCGGCCCGTCGTTCGGGCTGAAGCTCAAGCACAAGATCTTCTCCAAGCTGGTCTACAGCAAGCTGCACGCGGTCCTCGGCGGGCGCGGCGAGTACGCGATCTCCGGCGGCGCGCCGCTGGGCGAGCGGCTCGGCCACTTCTTCCGCGGCATCGGCTTCACGGTCCTGGAGGGCTACGGCCTGACCGAGTCCTGTGCCGCGACCACCTTCAACCCGTGGGACAAGCAGAAGATCGGTACGGTCGGCCAGCCCATGCCGGGCTCCGTGGTGCGCATCGCGGACGACGGCGAGGTGCTGCTGCACGGCGAGCAGATCTTCACGGGGTACTGGAACAACGAGGCGGCGACCGCCGAGGCGCTGACCGACGGCTGGTTCCACACCGGCGACGTCGGCACCCTCGACGAGGACGGCTACCTCACGATCACGGGCCGCAAGAAGGAGCTCATCGTCACGGCGGGCGGCAAGAACGTGGCCCCCGCGGTGATCGAGGACCGGATCCGGGCGCACGCGCTGGTCGCCGAATGCATGGTGGTCGGCGACGCGAGGCCGTTCGTGGCCGCGCTGGTCACCATCGACGAGGAGTTCCTCGGCCGCTGGGCGGCGGAGAACGGCAAGCCGGCCGGGGTCACGGCGGCGGAGCTGCGCGAGGACGCGGACCTCATCGCCGCCGTCCAGAAGGCGATCGACGACGGCAATGCGGCGGTCTCCAAGGCGGAATCGGTGCGGAAATTCCGCATTCTGCCCTCCCAGTTCACGGAGGAGTCGGGCCACATCACGCCGTCGCTGAAGCTGAAGCGCAACGTGGTGGCGAAGGACTACGCGGACGAGATCGAGGCGCTGTACCGCGGCTAGTCCGCGGCCGGTCGGCGGCTGGCGGGGCCCGCGGCCGGAGGCCGCTGTCAGCGGGGGTCGGCGAGGATCCTGGCCATGTTCCGCTCCGCGAGGGCGGTGATGGTCACGAAGGGGTTCACGCCGAGCGACCCGGGGATCAGGGAGCCGTCGACCACGTACAGCCCCTGGTAGCCCTTGGCCCGCCCGTACGCGTCGGTGGCGTCCCCGAGGACGCAGCCGCCGAGCGGGTGGTAGGTGAAGTTGTCGGCGAAGGCCTTGTTGTCGCCGAAGAGGTCGTACCGGTACATCGTGAAGTTCCGCCGGTTGATGCGGTCGAAGAGGTTCTTCGCCGCGTTGACCGAGGGCGTGTTCTGGTCCCGCCGCCAGTTGAGCCGGGCCGAGTCGGTGGCGGCGTCGTACGTGAAGTGCCCCCGTTCCCGGTTCTTGGTGATGGCCAGGTACATCGAGATCCAGTGCTCGATGCCCATGGGGAGCGGGGCGATCTCGGCGAAGACCGGGTTCGAGGCGTTGTCCCAGTCGTCGATGCCCATCGCGGGCATGGTGGCCTGGTTGCAGCCGACCGTGTCCCACAGGTGGTTGGCGCGGGCGGTCATGACGTTGCCGTTGGGGCCCCAGCCGAGTCCGACCTTGTCGCTGAGCGCGGGCAGCGTCCCCCTCTCGCGGGCCCGCAGCAGGATCTCGGTGGTGCCCAGGCTCCCGGCCCCGAGGAAGAGCTGTGCGCAGCCGAGTTCGCGGACCTGGGTGACCCGTCCGGTGACATCGCTGGTCCGGACCGTCAGGACGTATCCCCCGGCCGGGTCGGGCCGTACGCCGACCACGCGCTGCATGGTCTCGATGGTGACGTTGCCGGTGCCGACGGCGGCGGCGAGGTAGGTCTTGTCGACGCTCTTCTTGCCGTGGTTGTTGCCGTAGATGACCTCACCGGCGAGGGCCGAGCGGGTCGCGGTGCCGGCCGCCTCGCGCTGCATGTACGCGAAGTCGTAGACGTTGGGGACGAAGACGGTCTTCAGGCCGGTGTTCTGGGCGTGCTTGCGGGAGATCCGGGCGAAGCGGTACCACTCGGTGGATTCGAACCAGGCCGGGTCGATCTCGTTCACCCCGAGCATGGCGCGGGCGCGGGGGTAGTACGTGCCGTACATCTCGTCGGCGTCGACCTGGGGCAGCACCTCGGTGAAGTACGAGCGCCGGGGCGTGGGGGCCATACCGCCGTTGACGAGCGATCCGCCGCCGACCCCCCGGCCGACGTACACGGACATGTCGCCGTAGTTCACGCGGTCGAGGACGCCGGGGTAGGGGCTGATGTCGCGGTTGACCACGTCGAGCCAGAGGAACTGGGCGAGCGGGGCCTCGGTGCGGTTGCGGAACCACATGGAGCGCTGGTCGGGGGCGGAGGTGGACGGGAAGACCTTGCCGTCGGGCCCGGGAGTGTCCCAGAGTCGGCCCATCTCCAGCACGACGGTACGTACGCCCGCCTGGCCGAGCCGCAGGGCGGCGACGGCGGATCCGTAGCCGGAGCCGACGACGATGGCGGGGGCGTACCGGGCGGCGGCGGGCTCCACGGCAGCGGCGGAGGCCACAGAGATCCGGGTGAAGCCGAGAGCGGCGGCGGTCGAGAGGGCGCCGAGGCCAAGCATTTGACGGCGCGTCAGATTTGATGTCATGGCCGCATCATGAGCGGAATCCAGCCGTCCGCCCAGACGCGGTATTGACAGACATCTGAGGAACAGTCAGACGTGGCTGCGCAGCGGGTTGCCGGCGGCTCCGCTGTCGCGGCTCCGCCCCGAACCCCGCTCCTCAAACGCCGGAGGGGCTGAAATCGTCAGCCGGCACCAGCAAAATCCAGCCCCGCCGGCGTTTGAGGCGCGGGGGTCCGGGGGCAGGGCCCGGCGGCGGCGCCGCACCCGGCGATCAGAGCAGCTCGCGCAGCCGTTCCGCCAGGAGGTCCCAGCGCCACTTCTCCTCGACCCACTCCCGGCCACGCTCGCCCATTCGGCGACGGAGCTCCGGATCCCTCAGCAGGGTGACGATCCGGTCCGCCGCCTCCTCGGGGGACCCGCCCCGCACGACCCAGCCCGTCTCACCGTCCAGCACCGCGTCCGGCGCCCCGCCGGAGTCGCCCGCGATCACCGGCAGACCCGTGGCCGAGGCCTCCAGGTAGACGATGCCGAGCCCCTCCACGTCCAGCCCGCCCCGCCGGGTCCGGCACGGCATGGCGAAGACGTCACCCGCACCGTAGTGCGCCGCGAGTTCCGACCACGGGACGGCTCCGGTGAAGACCACCGAGTCCGAGACGCCGGTGGAGACGGCCAGCTCCCGCAGGTCCGCCTCGTACGGCCCGCCGCCCACGATCAGCAGCACCGCGTCCGGCACCGCCGCCAGGATCCGCGGCATCGACTCGATCAGCGTGTCCTGCCCCTTGCGCGGCACCAGCCGGGAGACACAGACGACCACCGGCCGGTCCGTCAGCCCGAGCCGCGCCCGGACCTCGGCCCCGCCCGATCCCGGGTGGAAGGTCTTCTCGTCCACCCCCGGCGGGAGTTGCACCATCCTGGCCGCCGCCCGGTCCGTCACCGCCGAGGCGATCCGCGAGCGCGTGTACTCCCCCAGGTAGGTCAGCGTGTCGGTGCCCTCGCCGATCCGGCGCAGCAGCTGCCGCGCGGCCGGCAGCTGCGCCCAGCCCGCCTCGTGCCCGTGGGTGGTCGCCACGATCCGCCGCGCACCCGCCCGCCGCAGCGCGGGACCCATCAGCCCGAGCGGGGCCGCCGCCCCGAACCACACGGACTCGCAGCCGTGCTCGCGCAGCAGACCGACCGCCCTCCGCGTCACGCGCGGGGTCGGCAGCAGCATCGTCGTACGGTCGCGGATCACCTGGAACGGCTGCTCCGCGTCGAAGGCCGCGGTGGCCTCGCGGCCCTCCGCGCTGTGCTTCCAGGTGGAGGCGTAGACGACGATCCGGTCGGGATCCAGCCGCAGCGCCATGTTGTGCAGGAAGGCCTGGATGCCGCCCGGTCGCGGCGGGAAGTCGTTGGTCACGATCAGCGTCTTGTGCATCGCTGCCAACGTACCGGACGCCCTCAGCGGAACTCCGCCCGCAGGGCCTCCTGCCAGTCCTTCGTCAACGCGTCCGGATCCACGCCGAGGGCCCCCCGCACCGCCACCTGCCACGGCTCGCGCCCGGCCCTCCCGTACAGGTCCACGAGCGCCCCCTCGCCCCACCTCCCCGCGATCAGCCGGCAGGCCAGCCAGGCGCCCTCGTACGCCCGGGCCAGCGCCTCCGGATCGCCGCCGAAGGCGAAGTCCTCCGACCGGGGCGGCGCGCCCGGCACCTCGCCCCGCCGTACGGCCCTGGCCAGGGCCGGGGCGGCCTGCTCCGGAGTGGCCGGGGTGCCGCGGTAGGCCGCCCAGTCCGCGAAGCCCTCGGAGAGCCACAGCGGGGTGGTGGCGGTGGTCGCCGCCCGGGTGGCCACATGGGTGACCTCGTGGGTCAGGATGACCCCGCGGCCCGACGGGCTGAGTTCCGCCCACCCCTGCGGGTTCACGACGACCCGGTCGGCGGGGGCGGGGGCCGCGCCCACCCGGCCCGTGGTGACGGCCCCCATGCCCCGGTACTCCGCGGCCGGGCGACCCAACAGCTCCGCCATCCGCTCCAGGGACCCGGGCACCAGCACCACGGCCCGGCCCGCCCAGGGCCCCGGCCAGGCGGCGCTCGCCGCGGGCACCGCCCGGTCGGCCTCCGCCGCGATCGCGGACAGCGTCCCCGCCTCCTGCCCGACGCCCAGCACCAGAGAGTGCGCCCCCCGGACCACCGCCACCGGGCCCTGGTCCCACAGCTGCGGCAGGGCGCCCGGCGCGGCCCGGTCTCCGGTGACGTGCCACCGGCCGCCGTCCCGGGTCAGGCGCACCTCGCGGGCCGATCCGGCCGCGGCCGCGTCGTAGCCGCTCAGCCGGTAGCGCAGCTCGGCCCGGGCGGTGGCGGCGGCGCCGTCGCGCCGGACCGCGGAGACCTCGTACGCCCAGCCCTCCAGCGGGATCCCGGCGAGCCGCGCGGGCGGTGTCCGGGACCAGTCGGCGACGGCCTCCCGGATGTCCCGCTCGGCGCCGTCCCGCGGGGCGGGCGCGCCGCACCCGGCGAGCAGCGCGCTCAGCAGGAGCGGCAGCACGCGTACGAGGGACCGGCGGACGGGGGACATCCGACGATCGTACGCACGGGTGCGGTCAGGGTCGGGTCACCGAGGAGACGGGCATCATCCCGACCGGGTCGTAGCGGACCCGGGCCCCGGGGTACGGGGCGTGCACCACCTGGCCGTTGCCGACGTACATGCCGACGTGGCTGGCGTCCGATCGGTACGTCACCAGGTCGCCTGGGCGGGCCTGCGAGAGCGGCACCTGCCGGCCGGCGTGCCGCTGGGCCTGGGAGGTGCGCGGCAGCGAGACCCCGGCCTGCCGGTACGACCAGACCATCAGCCCGGAGCAGTCGAAGCCGGAGGGGCCGGTGGAGCCCCACACGTACGGCTTGCCGACCGCGGCCCGGGCCGCCATGACGGCGGTCTCGGCGCGCCCGGAGGAGGGGCCGAAGGAGGACAGCTCGGGCAGCCCCTCGGGGCGGCCCCCGGAGCGCGAAGCGCGTTCGTAGTCGGCCCGCTCCCCGGAGGGCATGGCGTTGAGCAGCCGTCGGGCGGCCGCGAGCTTCGCGGTGACGGAGCGCTTGTGCCGGGCCACGTCGGAGCGCAGGGCGTCGAGTTCGGCGAGTTTGCGGGAGGCCTCGCTGCGCTCCTGACCGAGTTCGCGCTGCTCCTCGCGGAGTTCCTCGAGCTGCCGGGCCTGGCGGCCGGTCAGCCGGTCGAGGGCGGCCGCCCGCTCCAGGTACGCGTCGGGGTCCTCGGCCAGCATCAGCCCGACGGCGGGGTCGATGCCGCCACCGCGGTACTGGGCCCCGGCGTAGGTGCCCAGGACGCCCCGCATGGTGTTGATGCGCTCCTGGCCGCGGGCGACCGCGTCCTGGGCCCGGTTGACCTCGACGCGGAGCCGGTCGGCCTTCTCGCCCGCCTCGTTGAAGCGTTCGGTGGCCTGCTCGGCCTCCTCGAAGAGGCGGTCGACCTGGGCGCTGATGCCGGTTCTCGCCCCGCCGCCGGGTTCGTGCGGGAAGCCGGGCGCCGCGCTCGCGGGTACGCCCGTCATGGCGACCGCGGCCGTGGCCGCGGCGGCGGCGGCGGTGAGGACGGTGACCTTCGTGTTCCGGTCGAGGCTGCCGAGCCCGGCCCGGCGATGGGACGCCACGTGAAACCGCTCCCTTCCGCTGCGCGGGGCCCGGGTCCGCCCCCCGTGGACGGCCGTGTGCCGGGTTCCGCGCTGGCAGACAGTAGCGGCGTGAACACATGCCGACCAACGACCGCCGGCGGGCGCACATGCCGACGCCCCGCAGGAGACGCAGGTCACCGGCGGGGCGTGCGGTCAGACGCGGGCCCGGGAATTCGCCCGGATGGGCGGTGTCGGGCGGGTCCCGTACTGCGGGGCGGAGCGGATCAGCCGACCCGGACGCCGAACTGGAACGGCATGTTGTCCATGGACTCGTACTTGATGCCGCTGCGCGGGTTCGAGGCGTGCAGCGTCATGTTGTTGCCGGCGTAGAGGCCGACGTGGTGCAGGTCGCCGTAGAAGAAGACCAGGTCACCGGGCTGGAGCTGACTGCGGCCGATGCGGGTGCCGTCGTTCACCTGGGTGAAGGTGGTGCGGCTGATGGTGACGCCGGCCTGCTTGTACGCCCACTGCGTCAGCCCGGAGCAGTCGTAGACGTTGGGGCCGGTGCCGCCGGACTGGTAGGTGAAGCCCAGCTTCGTCTTGGCGGCTTCGAGGGCGGCTCCGGCACGGCCGGAGGCCTTGACGTTGCCGAGGTCCACGCGCTGGCTGTCGGCGCGGCTGGCGCGCGACTCCTCGTCCTTGAGCGCCGCGCGCTCCTGCGTGGTCAGGGAGTTGAGCAGGGCCTGGGCCGCGGCGAGCTTCTCGGCGGAGACCTTCTTCTTCTCGCCGAGCTCCTTGCGGGTGGCGTCGAGGTCGGCGAGCTTGCCGGCGGCCTCCTGGCGCTGCTGCGCGAGGGTGCGCTGCTTCTCCTGGATCCGCTGGACCGCCTCGACCTGCTTGCCGCTCAGGTGCTCGAGGGAGGAGGCCTTGTCGAGGTAGCTGTCGGGGTCCTCGGAGAGGAGGAGCGCGAGGGAGGGGTCGATGCCGCCGCTGCGGTACTGGGCGCTGGCCATCGAACCGAGCGTGCTGCGCAGCTCGTTGACGTCGCCCTGGCCGCGCGCGACCTGGTCCTGGAGCTGGCCTATCTCCTTCTCGAGCTTGTCCTGGCGCTCCTTGGCGCCGTTGAACTTCTCGGTGGCCTGCTCCGCCTCTTCGTAGAGCGCGTCGACCTGGGCCTTGACCTCGTCCTTGCTCGGCTTCGCCGGCGCGGCGGAGGCGCTCTGGGCGGTGAGGGCGACGGCTGCGGCCGCGACCGAGGTGAGCACGGTCACACGAGCGCGGTTCGGCTGCTTGGGTCGACGGTGGGACGCCACGAAGGCGAGCTCCTTCTTCCTGGGAGCCGCCGAAGAACGCAACTCGGCAGCACCTTCGCTGCCACCCCGAATGAGTGATCTACCGCACGAAGGTTTGACCAGACCCTAGTGACCCATCTGTGATCAGTTCAAATCCTGCCGGGAAAAAATTCGGTCCCCCACCAGGTTCTTTACCTACAGAGCACGCTCTGTGCAGGGCACTTGACGGTGCGTCCCCCGCGAGTCCCATCAATTCGGGCATCAGGGCGACGAGTTACGAAACGCGCGAAAGCCGCTTCAGCAACAAAGCGGACGTCACGGGTCGTGCGCCCGCCTTGGCCACCCCGTCGGCGACCTCCCGGTCCGTGGAGACCACGACCACCGGCCGGCCGGGCGGCTCCGCGCGCACCAACTGGCGGATCAGCTCGTCCGCCGTCACCCCGGCCTTGGAGAACAGCACCCGCACCCCGCGCGGCGGCGCGAGCAGCACCGGGGCCGCCAGCTCCGCGCCGTCGAAGACACAAGTCATCTCCGCGCCCGTCTGCGCGGCCAGCATCGACAGCCCGCCCAGCAGCCGCAGCCGCTGCTTCTCCAGCGGCATCGTCGGATAGCCCGTCTTGGTCACGTTGTACCCGTCGACCACCAGATGGGCCTGAGGCAACGCCAACAACTGGTCCAGCAAAGCCGGATCGGTCTCCGAGAGGGCCCGGGCCGCGATGTCCTTCGGTGTCATCCGGCCCGGCTCCACCGCGTCCACGGTGTCGGCCGGGCGGGTGTTCACCGGCGGCAGCGCCAGCTCACGGCGCAGCCCCTGCGCCGCGTCCAGCACGGTGTCCAGCAGCAGCCGCAGCCGCATGTCCTCGATGCTGCGCCCCTCACGGGTGGCCCGGCGCGAGGTCTCCAGCGCCGTCTCCACCTCCGCGAGACGGGACTTGAGCCGCCGGGACTCGCTCTCGGCGGCGGCCACCCGGGCGGCCGCGTCGCCACGGATCCCGTCGATCTCCGCATTCACCTTGCGCAGGGCCGCATCACCCCGCTTGACGTCGCTGAGGGCGCTGCGCAGCTTGCGCTGAAGCGATTCCGCTTCCTTGCGGACCGCGTCCAGCTCGACCCGGATCTGCTCGCCTCCCGTGCGCTGCAGTTCCCGTACGTGGGCCAGCTCCTCGCGCAGCCGCTCCAGCTCGCGCCGGGTCTCCTCGCCCACCCGCTCGGCGTCGGCGCGCTGCGCCTCCTCGCCCGCGGCGGCCACCAGCTTGACCCAACCGGCCGGCCGCAGGACGAACGCGGCGGCCGCCACGTCCAGCGGATCCGCGGCGGCCGGGGGCGCGCCAGCCTCCAGCGCGGCGGCCAGATCGGCCTGCGCCTCGCGCAGCTTCTCGGCGACCCTGCTGCGGAACACGGCGTCGGTCTCGACCGCCGCGGCCATGGCGTTGCCCGCGAACTTGGCGCGCCGGGTCGGGGTGAAACGGGCGTACTGGCGCAGCTGCGCCGGGAGGTCCGCGACCGTCAGTCCGCCGAAGGCGTCCGAGACGAGCGCGACGACCCGGCGCCGCACGCCTTCCGGCAGCGGGTGGTCGAGCGCCTCGGCGGCGTCGCCGGCCGCGTCGGCCGGCTCAGCGCCGCTTGCTGGCTCCACAATCCGTCACCCCTACCGTGATCTTCCTGTGGGTGCGTCTCCGTCAGGAGTCCGCGCCCGGCCTGTCCACGAGTTCGATCTGGTCCACCGCGTTGCACCAGCGGCAGCGGACCGACTCGATGGTCTCATTGACCACCTCGCGTTCCTCGACCTTGGGCTCCCCGGCGAGGTCCAGGTGGACGTACTCCACGACCTTCGACGAACGGGTCACGTCGAAGCGCGTGAGGTTGCCGCACAGGGTGCAGCGCCACCGGGTGGTGTCGGTCGGCAGGGGAACCGTCATCAGGCCGCTCTCTCCTTCGTAGCTGATTCAATTAAAGCCGCCCGCGCCGCCGTATGCGTCGTCCTGCGGACCGCAGCTCGTAACCCTACGGCCTGCCACCGCTTCAGGTGGGTCCCCTTACGTCATGCTCTGTCACATGATCGTAAAGTGGCGGGCCGTTCGTGAGGCCGCCCGGGGACCGGTGGTCACCCATGCGCTGATCGCGGGCTGCGCCGTGGTGTTCCTACTCGGCCCGGCCTCGGGGCTCAACCCGGCCTACGGGACGGGGGATGAGCTGCTCTCCGCCGGGACGGCCTACTTCCGACGCTGGGGCGTGGTCCCGGACGAGCTGTTCACGGGCACCCCCCGGGCCTGGCTGACCCCGCTGACGGCCTTGTTCGTCCACGGCAGCTGGCTGCACCTGCTCGGGAACATGCTGTTCCTCCACGTCTTCGGTGCGATGGCGGAGGAGCGGATGGGGCGCCCGGCGTTCCTCGGCTTCTACCTCTGTACGGGTTACCTGGCGATGGCGGCGTACGCGGCGGCCAACGCGGGCTCCCCGCAGACGCTGGTCGGGGCCTCCGGCGCCATCTCGGCCGTACTGGGCGCGTTCCTCTTCCTGCTCCCGCGGGCGAGGGTGACGAGCCTGTTCCCGTTCCTCTTCTTCCTGCCGCTGCGGTTCCCGGCGTGGATCGTGCTGCTGTTCTGGTTCGCCCTCCAATGGGTGGCGGCCCAGCGGGCCGGCAGCGGGCCGGGGGTCGCCTATCTGGCCCATCTGGTGGGCTTCTCGCTCGGCTTCCTCTACGCGTGGGCCCGATATCGGGGTACGACTAGAGTGAGACGACCAGCGACGGCCACCGAGGGAGACAGCCAGCCGTGATCACCGCGATCGTGCTCATCAAGACCAGCGTGGACCGGATCCCCGAGATCGCCGAGTCCATCGCCGCCCTCGAGAACGTCAGCGAGGTCTACTCCGTCACCGGGACGTACGACCTGATCGCGCTGGTCCGCGTGGCCCGCCACGAGAACCTGGCGGACATCATCCCCGGCCGCATCAGCAAGATCCCGGGCGTCGAGGCGACGGACACGCACGTGGCCTTCCGCACGTACTCGCAGCACGACCTGGAAGCGGCGTTCGCGATCGGCCTCGACGCCTAGCTGTATTGACTCGCAGGGTTGTTGACTCGGCTGATGGGTGGGTGTCCGTCGAGTGCGGTGTGGCAGCGGTGGTGGTTG
>NZ_JBGBPT010000064.1:0-55091 GCF_041106355.1 Streptomyces sp. BF23-19
CCTGCGGCCCTCCAGAGATTCGGCTGTGGCCGAATGTTGGGGCAGAGTCCTGCGCGGAGGCGACGCAGACAGCGGAGCCGCCTGCTCCCTCGCCAAGGTGAACGAAGCCGCAACGGAGTGGAAGACGGCCGCGGAGGAACTCGCCAAGCTGCACGGCACCGTACGCGACGGCCTCGTCAAGAAGTCCGAGGCGGCCAGGTGGGAGGGGGTCAACGCGACCGTCACCAGGGAATTCGTCCGCAGCGCGGCGAAGGAGGTGGACGATCTCCAGCGTGAGGCCAAGAGCATCCACGCGGTCCTCACCGACGCCCATGAGGAGCTGACCCGGATCCAGAAGCAGGCGAAGGCCCTGGCCGACGAGGCGCGGCAGGGTGACCCGACCCACCGCCCGGAGCCGGATCCGGGGTTGCTCGTGTCCGACGGCGGCGGTGGCAAGGTCCGAGTGGAATCGTCCATCTGCGATGCGAAGGGCCCCAACCAGCGCACCCAGGACATGATCCGCTGGTACGCGGACACGCTCGCCGGCCTGGTCACCCACGCGGCCGAGGTGGATGCCGCGGTCACCCGCGCCTTGCGCGCCTCCCACGGAGCCGACCCGTACGACGCCGGCCACGCCGAATACACCTCGCTCGACCAGGACCAGCTGCCGCGGGCCATGACGCTGGCCGCACTGGGCGGGGACGCCGAGCCGGCCCAGCAGGCGGAGCTGCGCAGGCTCTGGCAGTCGCTCAGCCCTGACGCCCGCATGCAGCTGTGGACCGCCCACAAGAACGACCTGCCGGCCGCCGGACTCCTCAACCCCTCGGTCCAGCAGGTGGCATCCGACCGCGGGTCCGGCCAGCACGGGGCGGCGGACATCGAATGGAACGACTGGGTCACCAGGACGAAGATGCAGGCACTCGTGGTCCTGGCCGACGGCGGTGACCTGAACGACGCCTCACGCCACATGAAGCACTACCTGGACAACACCGGTACCCCGATGGAGCTTCCGGTCGACAAGATGCTCACCGACAACAAGGGCTTTCAGGCCCACGTCGACCAGCTGTTCCTCCAGGAGAACGAGAAGGAGTGGCGGGAGCAGGCGTTGACGGAGTACGAGAGGAACGGCGGCCGCCCGGTCGTGATACCGGTCGAGACACGCAACGAGGGCTACTACTTCGGCGACGCAACAGACCGTAACTGGTACTACGCGGTCGGCGGCGCCCAGTCGAACGTGACGGGGGTGATGACCGTCACGCCGGGTGCGGACGGCAAACCGGTGGTCGGCCTCGACTACCAGGTCAACGTCTGGGACCGGTACAACTGGGATGAGGGCAAGGGCGTGACCATCGGGAAGTTCGAGATCCCCGACGGCGAGTCGAGCCAGCAGCACAAGGTCGGCCTGGCCCAGGAGTTCAACATGGCGGGAAGCATTTCGGTGAAGCACTACGAGCTGGGCAGTGGGGCGGCAGCACCTGCCCCCGACGACCCCGGGCGCGCCGGCGAACGCAGCGATCCGGGCCTCCATGCCCGGGACGGCGGAGGGGACATCGACCGATGAACCGTCCTGCGACTGCGGCCGGTACCGGGCGGCGCAGGCCCTGGCAACGGCGCCTCGCCATCGGGGCCGGGATCTTCGTGAGCCTGTGCATTCTCGGGGTCCTCGCGCTGCTCCTGACACTCACGTACGAGTGGGGACAGCCGGCCGATGCCGAGGGGCGGGCATGTTGCTGGGAGGAGAACGCCACGCCCGAGTGGACGGCGGGCATGCTCGGTCTGCGGGTTCCGGAGACGGCCACCGATCTGCGGGCCGGGCTACACAGCAACGTGCAGTATGACGTCGCGCTGCTCACCTTCACCGTTTCGACCGCGGAGGCGGATCGGTTCCTGCAGCCGCTCCTGCGAGAGGGCGCCCAGATGGCCCGCAACCGGCACCCGGAGGAGCCGGGCTACACCCGGAGCGACGGCTTCAGCCACCTTGGTCTGCCCGAACCCGAGACCTTCACCGAGGGCATGCGCATCACCAGTGTCTGCCCTCACGAGGCGAAGACACCCGAAAGCGATGCCCTCGGACTGTGCGCGGACATCCACGCACACGAGTTCCAGCCCGGCACCACCCGCGTCTACATCTGGGCCGGCAGCGACGCCCCCCTCGAGAAGCCGCCGACCTGAGCGCGGCCCCCGACGCCAATGGCGGTGGCGGCTCAGAGCTCGATCCGCTCGCTCATCACGTCTTCAGCTGGCTCCCCGTACCGCAACACGACATGCGCCGGCCGAAACGGAAGCGCACGCAGGCCCGGCTCCATCACCCGGTACAGGGCGTCCGCGTCCGGCCCGTAGGCGAAGATCACCACCTCGCCCCCGCCGAACTCGTTGCCATCGACCTCGCCGACACCAGCGGCGACGACAGCCGCCGCCAAGGACCGCTCGGCGTCGAACACCCGTGACCACTGGTCGGATTCACCGAAGTCGTCACCACCCAGCCGGAAGCGAGCCATCACCGCGTGCTCCGAAGGCACCTCCGGCAGGTCGAAAAGTGTGTCGTCCATGGCAGCACCTTCCCACCGAGCTCTGACAGCCACCGTCCGTCCCGGACATGCGACCTTCGATCGACACCGGCTTCGTCGGCGCACCCGACAACCACGGGAACGCGCCACCCTCGAACAGCGGCGACTCATGCCGGCTGCTTCACGGCTTCGCGGCGCGGGTGCGGTACGCCGCTGCTGTCCGTCGTCCTACCCCGCCTCGCGCTCCAGTGAGGCAATCGCATTGCGTCGCCGGCGCACCCCCACGCCCATTGCCGTCGCCCCGACGAGCAGAGCGACAACAGGCGCACCCCAGACCAGGGTGCTGAACGCATAACCGAGCGACTCCACGAGGCCCTTCCTCCGGCGCGTGCCTACCGGGGCGGCTCAGGACCATTCCTGCCGCAGTCGGCGTTCGCTCGTGGCCACGCATACCATGCGACGGTTGCCGCGGTTCAGCAGGCGCCACGGCATCTGCCCACATGTAGGCCGTGACCGGTTACGTCACCACGTGGCGGTGGTAGCGGCATGGTGCTCCGCAATCACCGCGCGATCCAACGGGGCTGCCTCCGGAATGTGCAGGGACGAACCGTCCAAGGGGCTGTACGCAGCATGGCCTGCAATGCTCGGTGCGATACGCACGGTCAGGTCATGGCTGATGGCCAGTAGGCCGCTGTCGAACAGGCGGTGGATGTCCGAGCGCAGGAGCAACCCCTCCCCGATGAGATGCCGTTCCGTGGTCGCGAACGGCCGAAGGTGAGCGGCTTCGAGCACCTCCGCCGGCGCTGCGCCGGTTACCGCACAGACCAGCCCGTACTGGCGGACCAGGGCCCTACGGAATGCATCCTGGCCGCGTCGAGCTGCTGCCGTCGTCCGCCTGCGCCCCCCTGGCAACTCGAAGGGACGATGCCCTTGTACAGCGGCCGCTCGGCTCTGATGAGGGAGACGGATTCCTCGTGAGGCCACCGCGGCAAGCGTCTTCGCCCTGTCCATGGCCTTGATCGACTGCTGATCGGACTTGCTGAGGCTGAGATCGGCCAGCTGGGCCTTGCCCAAGCTCCCCTCGAGGGGCTGCCAAGTCCCCCCGTAGTGCGCCCTGTAGTTGGTCACCTGAATCGTCTCGACCCTCGGGTGGTCGAAGGCGGTGGCGCACGGACTGCAGCGGTAGCGGGGTTGCTGGGACGTCCGTTCCTTGAACCCGGTGCTCCCACACTGCGGGCATCGACTGCGAGGCTTCTCCTGGTCCGGTATCACCTCCAGCTCTTCCACGTACCCGATGCCCAGAGCCTCGCGGCCGGTACGGATGACGACAAGATCACCCACTGCCACCCGGCGATGGTTCCCCACGGTCGAGTCGTAGCTGTAGGACTCCTCCATGACGTCCTCGTAGCCGGCGTTTCCCTGGAACTGCCGTTCCTCGCCGACGACCAAGAATGACCAAGCATTGCCACGTGCGATCGCTGTTGCGACCTCCACCGCATCCATGGCGCGATCATACGAACAGGCACTGACACCGAGCGCGGCAACCGCAGATCCCCACACCCCCTGTGGCCCCCCGCAGCCGAACGGATCGGTGCCGGCGCCTGTACCAAGTCGTGCCTTGCGAAGTACGTATGGTCCGGACCCACCAAACTGGAACACGCTCGGTCGGCGCAGGTTCGTGTCAGACCGCCGTCCTTCGCGACTGTTGGTGTCAGTGATTGATGTCAGCCGGCCAACCCTCAGTCTCCGTCCGACGCGCAGGCGGCGCGCCTGTTCGTGTCGCCTCAACTGCGTGGCCGATCGCTGCTCAGATTCCTTACGCATGCGGGCGAGCCGGAGACTCTCCTCGTCTACTGATGTCGCATCGTGCGCGTACTGGGCCACCGCTTCACGTAGCCGACGCCTGGCCGCTCGGCGCTCCCTGCGCTGACTGAGCCACTGAGTACGGCGAGAGGGCACGAGCACCGTGAAGAGGCCTCCCCGCAGCGCCCTGATCCCGTGCCACAAGAGCTTGGATGGGCGCGCCCAAGATCCCCACTATGAATCAAGCACAGGCGGATGCCAGACCATCACGCCTGAACACGTCCATGCGATCGGCTGGTCGGCTTCGGCCGGTGTCCTGCCTGGGCTGGGGTCGAGCATGATCAGGGGTGAGCACGCCGGCGGCACCTCGGGCGGATCTTTGGACGACACGCTCATCGGCCACAACGAGACCGGTACCGAGCGGCGCGATCACACCGGCCGCAACCACATCGCCTCCGGGCTGTGGCGGGTCCTCTTTGCCCGTCCAATAGCACGGGTAGCTCCTCAGGTGGTCTGGGATCGCTCCCTGGCGAGTGCCACAGCGAGGCCGTCACGTGCGCTGTTGAGCGCAGCGAGCATCTGTACCCGGGTCTGCTCGAAGTGAGGATCGACCTCGACGCCGAGGTCATGTCGCAGCACGACGCGCAGGAGATACACGCCGTCGGACAGGGGGCCGCTGAACCATGCCTTGGCTCGCTGGTATGCCTCGTCGGGCCTGGGACTGCTCGGCAGCTGTTTGACGGCCGAGTATCCGACCCCGAGCGATCTGTTGAGAGCTGAGGCTATCTGCAAGACATCATTCGACAGTGCCATCTGAGCTTGGGAGTACTGTTCCGCCCACGCTTCCTTGGCAGCGTCGAGGAGCAAAGGGTCGGTATTCTCACCGCGTGCCGCGGCTTCGACAGCATCCCTGGCGGCAACCCGATAGGCGCGCGCTGCAGTGTTCAGATGGGCATACAGGTCGCGCTTGGCCAGCAGCGCCTGCTCAACGCGCCCTTCCTCTCGTTCACGGTCGGCACGCCGGTTCTGTTCCGCAGCTTGGGTTCGGCCGGCGCGCTGGCTGAGCATTGCCCCGCCCAGAGTGCCGCCCAGCACTCCTCCGGCGCTGATGAGTGCGACGGCCAGCGTGTTCACATCCACGGATCCCCCAGATCGTCCGATACATCCTCCAAGACCAGGACGCGAGGATGAAGGCCGGCGTTGCTCGCCCATGAGGAGCGTCGTCACCTGCGGGAATACCCCAGGAACCTGTCCACGAATAGGCCGCAGGGTCTGGCATACGGGTGCACAGGGCGGCAGTTGGCTGCGCATACGCGAAGACCCCGGCTTCAGCGCTACCGCTGATGGCGGGGTCTTTGGGCACTTCCTGCGAAGTGCCCCCGGCAGGATTCGAACCTGCGCACACGGCTCCGGAGGCCGGATCGCACCCACGTGTTTGCCCAGGTCAGATGCGTAGCTGATGAGTTGTCAGGCCTGTCGTCCCACACATGTCCCACGACTCGGAAATGTACTGAATATCGCAGAATGTGGATGGTGTGGGCCCCCGTGGCTGAGGCGCCGACACGCGGATTCCTTCCCCGCCGCCCCGGCGAGGCTGCCGACGGGGCCGCCAGAAGCGAGCTAGTATCTAAGTAAGATTCAATCTACGTAATATCGAATCTATGTTTTATGGATGCTGGGGGTGGAGCGCTGATGGAGTTCAAGGGCAGGTCTGCTGATCTGGATCAGCTGGCTCGACAGCTGGGGCTGGTGGTCGGCGGTACGGGCGCCACGCGTGGTCAGGCTGTGATCGTGACGGGGCGGCGCCGGGTGGGCAAGTCTCGTCTGGTCCAGGAGTTCTGCGACCGTTCCGGCCTTCCGTACGTGGTCTTCCAGGCGACCCGGGGACGCAACGCGGTGGCCGAGCGGGCGGACTTCGCCGCGACGCTGGCGCATTCCCCTCTTCCCGGCGCTGAGCTGGTGGCCGGGCTGCAGGCCGCCGACTGGAACCAGGCACTGCGTTCCCTGGCGGTCGCGGTTCCGGACGACGCCCCGAGCATCGCGGTGGTCGACGAGGTGCCGTGGCTGGTCGAACAGGACGGGGAGTTCGAGGGGGCGCTGCAGACGGTCTGGGACCGGCACTTGTCCGCCAAGCCCGTCCTGTTGATCCTGGTCGGCAGTGACATGTCGGTCATGGAGGCGCTGCAGTCCTATGGCCGACCCTTTTTCGGCCGGGCGGCCAAGATGACCGTACAGCCGCTGCACCTGGCCGATGTGCAGGCGATGACCGGCCTTGACGCGGCGGAAGCGGTGGACGCGCTGCTGATCACCGGAGGATTCCCGGAGATCGTTCAGTCCTGGCGGCCGGGGATGGGCCGCCGAGACTTTCTGCGCGAGGCCGTGTCCAACCCGCTTGCGCCGCTGTTGGTGGCGGGCGAACTGTCGCTGCTGGGGGAGTTTCCCGAGGCGTCCCACTCGCGCGCGATCCTGGAAGCGGTCGGCAGTGGCGAGCGGACCTTCTCCACCATTGCCGCACAGGCCGGCGGTGCGGGCGCGCTGCCCTCGGGTACGTTGTCTCCGCTGTTGAACACGCTGCTGGCCAAGCGAGTCCTGGCCGCTGACCTGCCGCTCTCGGTCAAGGCGGACAGCAAGAACAAGCGCTATCGCATCGCCGATCCGTACCTGCGGTTCTGGCTGGCTTTCCTGCAACGCGGGATCCCGCTCATCGAGCGTGGTCGTGGTGATCTGGCGCTGGAGCGCATCGAGCGGTCGTGGACGACATGGCGGGGCCGGGCCGTCGAGCCGATCGTCCGCGAGTCGCTGCTGCGGCTGCTGCCCGACGAGATGTGGCCGCAGACGGAGGCGGTCGGCGGCTGGTGGAACCGGCAGAACAACCCGGAGATCGACCTGATCGGAGCCGACCGCGAACCCGTGGCAGGGCAGGTTCACTTCATCGGCTCGGTGAAGTGGCTGGAGTCGCAGCCGTTCGGCTGGCGCGAGTACGACGCCCTGGTGCGGGACATGCTCGCCGTGCCCGGCGCCGAGCCGGACACGGCGCTGGTGGCGGTGTCCCGTTGCGGCATCGAGGACGGTCTGCCTCTGGCGGCACACTGGGGTCCGGAGGACCTTGTCCGTGCCTGGCGGTAGCCGGGGGAAACCGTCAAGCACGGTCATGGTGATGTACCTGCCTCGGGCGCCCAGTGGCGGGAGACATCGACCGCATGCTCAGAACCTTCCGGACGTCGAAACCCGTCTGCACGGCGGCGAGGTGACGGGTCCGGTTCACCCCCGCGGGGTGAGCGGACGGCGCTAGCCTGGCCGGGTGAATGCGCGTACCGCCCTTGTGAAATGGCTGGGAACCCTGGATCCTCAGCGGCTGACCGCGTTGCTGGAGGAGCGGGATCTGCCGCTCGCCGCCGGGTACCGACGGATCACCACCCTTCGCGAGCTCGCCGAACACCTGCTGACCGACGAGTCGGTGGGCCAGGGCCTGATGGCGGGCACCGCCGGAGAACTGGAATTGCTCGCTTCCATCGCCGCCCTTGCCCTGGAGCGGCACGGCCCCGTAGCCGGTGGCGAGGCCGAGGACGGGCCCCGCTATCCCTGGCAACAGCGGAAGCCCGTTCCCCCGGTGGAACCCGCGGACCGATGGGTGCCCGAGCGGGACGTACTGTCCTGGTTCGAGCCGGGGGAGAAGCGGCAGCGGGCGGAGCACGTTCTCGCCCGGCTCCGGGAGCGCGCGCTGTTGCTCCCCGCGCCCAAGGGTCGACTGGCACTCCCACCACTGCTGCACATCCGCGCCGCCGGGTTCGACGGTTACGGGCGCAGGGCCGACCGGCTGCTGACCAGCGCCTACAACGCCCCCGAGGTCAAGCGGATCGCCGCAAACCTCTTCGGCGAGGGCGCGGCCCGCACCCGCGACCAGGCCCAGGAGCTGATCACCGCTCTGCTCGCCGATCCCGCCCGGGTGCGGGCACTGGTGTCGGACGCCCCGGTCCGGGCGCTGGAGCTGCTGGACCACCTGGTACCCGGCCCGCCGCTGCTGCGTACCCACTGCTTCGTCGGCCGATACGGGGAGCAGTACGCGGGCCCGGACGCCAAGTACGTCTTCCGGGAGGGCGGCAGCGGCGACGAGGGCACCGACTGGCTGGCCGGGCGCGGACTACTGATTCCCTCCGGCCTCGACCTGGTGGAACTTCCTTACGAGGTCGCCCGTGCGCTCCGCGATGCGGGCGCGGCCCCCAGCCCCCGGCTGGAACCGGAGCCGATCACCGCCACCGCGCCGCTGCCGTCCGGCTGGGAGGGCGAGGGTGGCACGGCCGCCGCGGCGGCCGCCTGGCGGGCCGAACTCGTCCTGCGTGCACTGGCGGCCCAGCCCGTCGCGATCCGCAAGGCGGGCGGGATCGCCGTACGGGACACCCGGCGGCTGGCCAAGGCGGCCGGAGCCGATGAGGCCGACACCCGGCTGTGGCTGGACCTCGCGGTGAACGCCGGACTGGCCGCGCCCCGGGACGACGAACCGGCCCCCACTTCCCGCGGCCGCCGGAACCCCAAGGCCCCCAAGCCCTCGGCCCAGCTGTTGCCGAGCGACCGCTACGACGCCTGGGCCGCCGCTCCGCCCGCGGCCAAACTGCTGCCGCTCCTGGCAGCCTGGGCCGTGGTCCCCGCAGTTCTCAGCCACTGGCCGGACCCCGACGAGACCCCGGTCGCGCTCATCAGCCCGCAGGACGAGGACGCCGTGACCCTCCGCACGGGGGTCCTACGAGCGCTCGCCCTCCTCCCCGACGGACACGGGCTGACCGCGAACGCGCGCGGATACACCGAACTGCTCGCCCTGGCCGCATGGTTCCAGCCCGCCCTGCGCGCTCACCTGGCCGCAGACGCCACGGGGGAACTGACCGGCCTGGACGGAGTCCTCGACCGCATGGCGGCCACCCTGACGGAGGCGGCCCTGCTCGGCGTGGTGGCCCACGGCGCGCTCACCCCCGCCGGGCGGGCCCTGTGCCGACTGCTGGAGGCGGGAGCCGCCCACCACTACCCGGCAGTGCCCGGCGCGGGCGCCGACGCGTCCGCCCGCGGCTCGGAGGGCCTGGGCGAAGACCTCGCCCTCCGCCCCACCCTGGCGAAGGCGGTGACCAGCCTCCGTGAGGAGCTGTACGCAGCGCTGCCCGAGCCCAGCGTCACGGCCCGGTTCCAGAGCGACCTGACCGCCACGGTCACCGGCGCGCCCGCGCCCGCCCTCGCCGACCTGCTCTCCGCCGTCGGCGACATCGAGTCCGAGGGGCACGCGGTGGTCTGGCGCATCACGGCAACCTCCATCCGCCGGGCCCTGGACGCCGGCTGGAGCGCGGACGAACTCCTCGACCGCCTCACGGCGGCAAGCGAGCGCGACGCCCCCCTCCCCCAACCACTGGCCTACACGATCAAGGACACCGCCCGCACCCACGGACAACTCAAGGTCGTCCGCTCCGCCTGCTGCATCCGCTCCGACGACACCGCCCTGATCGCCGAGGTGGCCCAGTCCCGCGGCCTGACCAAACTCCGCCTCCGCCGGATCGCCCCCACGGTCCTGATCTCCTCGGCCCCGCCGGAGGAGACGCTGTCAGCCCTCCGCACGGCCGGCTACGCCCCCACCCAGGAAGCCGAGACCGGCACCACCGTCCTGGACCGCGCCCCAGCGGACCGCGCCCCGAGCCTCCTGCCCACCCTGGACCAGGCCCACCCCGTACACGGCGAACCGGCCCGCGGCGTCCCCGCGAGCGCCCGCGCGCTGGCCTCCGCACTCACCTCGGCCGGCTAGGACGCGTGGGTCAGACCTCGATGACGGTGGCCCGACCGCCGCACAGCGCCGTCAGGGCTATCGGCGTGGAGGTGAGCACGGTGACAGGGCCGGGCGAGCTGAGTGGCGGTGGCGGTGTGCATGCCATCGATGGCGTACATGTGCTTTCGCACGTCGCGCTCCCGTTCGCCGTCCCGGATCTCAACTATGGGAACGGGCGGCTGGGCCGCGTCGCTAGGCTGCCGGGATGACCACCGCCACGCCACTTCTCCTTGATCTGGACTCGTTCCTTGCCCGGGCCGAAGAGCGAGGCGCCCCGCTGGACGCGCGGGCGGCCGAGGCCGTCCTCGGTCTGCTCGCGCTGGGCGAAGCACGCCGCCGGACCGGCTTGCCCGAGCCCACCGAGGAGCTGGCCGAGGAACTGCTGCACATCCTGCTCCCGCTGTACGTCAGCGCCACCGAGGAAGAGCTGCCGGGCTTCGTGGCCGCGCTGGTGGCGCTGATCGACCACACACACGAGGCCGGCCGCCTCAACGCCAAGCGGCAGGCGAACCTCGTGACCCGGGTGCACGAGCTGGCCGAGGGCTTCACCCAGGCGATGACGAGCCCCCGCCGCCTCACCTGGCCGCGGCTGTACGGAAACCTGCTGCGCGCCGCGGGCGTGGACGCCACCGATCCCCGGGCTGTGCGCGACTGGCTGGAGGCGTTCGCCGCGACGCGCCCGCACCCCGAGCGGCACGCCGCGCTCGGCTTCGCCTCCTCCGCCTCCTCCTCTCCGAACGGACCGCTCGCCGAAGCGGCATACGTGGAGGCGCTGTGCGCGGAACGCTCCAGGCAGGCCCGTCCGCTGCTCGCCGCACGGCTGGAGGCCGTGGCGCTGGCCCAGCAGGTGCGGCCCCGCCCCGGAGAGGGCCTGCTGGTCGCCGATGCCCCCGTAGGCAAGCCGGACGACGAGAGGGGCGACTGGTACGACGAGCAGGCGGGCGTGCTCGCCGATCGCTGGACCGCAGCCGGGCTCGACACCCTGCTACGCGGCCCCTTCGCGCACCTGGCACCGAGCGGTGGCAGCGCTGCCACCCCTCTCCTCGCCCTCGCCGAGGCCATGGCCGGTCAGCACCTGGAGATGTTTGGCGACGCCTTCGCGCCGCTGCCACCGGCCCCGTTGCCGGCCTCCCCGGAGGAACAGGCCGCGCTGCTGCGTTCTGCCCCGTTGCCCCAGCTCCTGGCGCGAGCCGCCGCCGACCCGGAGGACGCGGACGAACGGACGCGCGAACTGGCTCTGGCGAGCGGGTTCCTGGTGCGGGAGCAGGGCGGCGCGCCGAGCGCGGGGCCATCGGCCGAGGCCTGGCGTGAGGGTGGCCCCGCCGAGCTGACCGGACTGGCCCTGAACCTGCTCGGTGCCCTACTGGCGCAGTTGGCCGAGGAGGAGACGGCAGAGGAGTACGACGGTGAGCACCTGATCACCCTCTACCTCCTGTGCGAGCAAGCGGGGATGGCGCAGTCCGTGGCCCGCGTGGCTGCCCTGAACGACATGTGGTTCGTGCCGCCGGGCCATGAGAGCGACCCCGACGCGTCCGTCCCGGCCACCGGAGAGTACGAACTGCCCGACCCCCAGGCCCTGTCCGCGCTCCTGGGACTCCCGGCACTCACCGCGTCCGACCGTACGGATCTGATCCCGTCCGCTGCCCGCCTCGTGCGCCTGATGGACCGCCTGGCCGCTCTGGGCATGACCGAACGGGCCGGAGACGCACTCAGCCTCACCCCACTCGGCTCCGCCCTGCTCCGCGACGCCCTCCTCCTGGGCCTCGGAGGCGAAGCCGCCGATGTCTTCCCCACGCGGGAGCAGATACTCGCCTGGGACGCGGAACGGCTCGTCGCGGCAGCCCAGTGGTGGCCGAAGCGGGCCGCCCGGCCGACCGTCGGCGACTGGCCGGCCGCGCAGCGCACCGACGGATGGACCCCTCTGTTCGCGGCGATCTCCGCCGCCCGCCCTGCGGAGGAGCCCGCCAGGCGGCGAGCGCTGCTCGCCGCCCTGGACGCGACCGCCGTGCCCGCCGAGACCCTGCACGCCCTGCTGGCCGACCCGGTCCTGGGCGGCTGGGCCGAGCACACCCTGCACGCACGCGGCCAGGCGCCCGACCCCTCAGCCGTTCCGCTGTCGGCCCGCGCGGTGTACCTGGTCGATGTGCTCGAAGCCGTACGGAGCGCCGCATCCCTCGACCACCGCATGGCGGCGGCTCCGAACGAGGAGGAGCCCGAGCTGTTCGCCGAAGTCCACGCCGCTTTCGACAAGGCCGCCGCAGCCTGGCCCGGCGGCGGCCCGGCCCTGGTCACCGCCCTCACGGCGGCGGACCCGTACACATCGGCCTTCCTGGCGCGGCAGCTCTCACACCACCCCGACCGCGCCACCGCCGAACAGGCCCGCCGAGCCTTCCAGACCAGCGGTACGACCCGCTCCCCGGGCAGGAAGAAGCCCGCCAAGCGCGCCGGCGGGAAGCGCAAGCGGCGCTGACCGACGTGAACGCCGGGCCGGGGCCGCGCGGAGCCAGCCCCGCGCCCGCGACGTGACCGCCCGGCTCCTGTCCCCGGGCCGCCCGGTCAGCGCACCTGCGTGACGAACGCCTGCCAGGCGCCGGCCCCGAACCCGATCACAGGCCCGGCGGGCCGCTTGCTGTCGCGGACGGGGACAATGCCGGGGACGTTGGCGGCGACCTCGACGCACTCGTTGTTGCCACCGCTGAACGTGCTGCTGCGCCACATCGCGCCCGTCAGATCCGGCGTCCCATGGCGTTCGCTGTTCATGTTCTGTGCTCCTTGGCCCTGCGCTGAATGACAGTGCGGGACTCGACGAGGACACCGAAGTTGGGTGACCCCTTCGCGAAATCCCGGAGCCTGTCGTCCACGTGTTGTCCCCCGAATGCTGCTGGTCTGCGGGTAGCCATGGTGCGAACACAAAAAGACCCCCCGAACAGTAGCGACACTGTTTGGAGGGCCTCTGTGGCACTTCCTGCGAAGTGCCCCCGGCAGGATTCGAACCTGCGCACACGGCTCCGGAGGCCCCGTGCGCCCCACGCATTTCATCCGGTCAGGGGCTCAGAACCAGCTTGCTCAGGCGCTGCTGTCCACAAATAGGCCGCGGCTCGCAGGCCAGCTACTCAAGCAAAATCTCTTCAGGGCGCCGGTTGGTGACCGCAGTTTCCCGGCCGGTCAGTATGTGCTCGATGCAGGCTTCGAGGTCTCCGCCGTGGTCGTCCCGAGCCATGCTCCGGAGCTCTCGGGCCAGCTCCAAGCCGTTGATCAGGACGATCGGGTACTGGTCTTCGACCATCTCGGTCTGTGCGGGCACGGAGTAGGCCCCGGTCGTGACGTAGACGCCGATCCAGCCGCGTCGCAGCCGGGCCACGACGCGGGCGATCTGCTCGGCGGTGACCAGGTTGTCGAGCCTGACGCACTTGGCCTGGCCGAGGACGACGAGACTGGTACCGGCGAGCCCACTGCCGATGTCGAGCCGGCCTACGAAGTCCGCTCCGCCGTCGCCGGACCTGCGCGTCAGCCACCCCTCGACGTAGCTGTTCCCGGCCCCACGCAACACACGGGCCGCGACCGCGGACGCGACGGCCTCGAAGTCGTGCTTACGGCCGTCGAAGTACTTGTAGATCAGCTCCAGATCCTTGGCTTCGGTGGTTCCCGGCTTGGGGCGCTGCTCGGGCACCTTGGTCACCTTGGCCCGGGCAACCCGTCGCCGGATCCTGGGGAGGGCGGAGTTCCCGTGCTTGACCCACTCACGCCATGCCCGCGGCGCGAGTTCGAGAGTCTCCGTGTCGGGCACGGTTTTGTCCCGGCGGGAGTCGATCCACTCCCATGAGACCTTGTCGTCCTCGTCCGTGAGGTCGACGAGAGCGACGTCGTAGACGTAGTTCGTGAACGTCGTGTGGTCGTTGCCGCCCCACTGCACCAGTCGCTCGGCCCGCTCGATGATCCCCAGCCCGCAGAACTCGACGTGCCCCTTGACCTTGCCGCTGCGCGAGACCGCCCGGAACAGCAGCAACGGAATGGCGGCGGCCCGCTCCTCGGGCGTGTGCCCCTGGTGCCCCGTGAAGGCATCAAGCAGGGCCGCATTGCCGTTGGTCTTCCCAGGCGCGACGGTGGTGGTGGCCTTGTGGTCGCCGAAGTACCGAACGTGCCCGTTGTCCATGTCGAACACGTCATGCCAGGGCGTCTGCTCGGTGCCGGCCTTCCAGGGACTCGACCGGATGAGAATCACCGGCCGCCGCTCCCCGCCGGGCGTCCGAACCTTCGCCATGCCGTTGATCCCGGCCTCCAGCAGGGCACGGGCGAGGTCCGGCGAGTGAGTTACATGGTGGAAGTTGGGGTATCCCTGCAACTCCTCAGGCACCGGATCCTTGCCGGTTGCATAGCGATACACCTGACCAACACGCAACTGACCACCCACGTATACCCCCACAGCAGCACTGGCCTGACGATCTTCAGCGACAGTAGCGGCCAGCACTGACAGGCAGGTCGTACTTTCATGGCTATGAGCTTGGGAATCGCCGATCTTGCAGGCGCTATCTTGCCTCTGACCAGCGAAGATGGGGTGCCCGGGTGGGCCGTGCGACTCACTCGGGTAGCCGCCGTTGACCGTCTTTACCTGGCACATGTCTGGCACGGCTGCTGCGGGTAGTCGTCAGTTTCGCTGCGGCGTACCAACAGGGCCTGATCCGGCGCCGAGATGGCCGACCCGAGACTCCTGGGCGACATCCTCCATGGATGGAAAGTTGTCAGTCTCGGCGGCTCGCACGACCCTCCGAACCGTCTCGACTTGCTCAAAATATTTGTCGATTCGCACGGTCTCCGAACCGCCGAAAACGCCAGGACGGTCGAGCATCCTTCGGTAAAGATCATAGAATTCCGATTCGCCATTTCGGAATGCTTTGTAGTGCGCCTCGACCCTGAAGGCGCGCGAAACTGCCAGCAGGATGGCCGAGTGTGCTGCGACAACCGTGAGGAGCCACTTAGACCACGGGTCGGAGTCGATGGCTTGGGCCAAGAGCGGTACGCCGACCGTCGACAGGCTGATCCAGGTCAGTGAATAGATGTGAAAGGTGCGATACCTTTCAGCATAGGTTTTCCAGAATGTCAGAGTTCCTTGCATTCTTTCGAAATTTTGAGCAAGGCGATTCTTGCCTTCTTCGGAGAAGTGGGGTGAATCTGTGAAGGAGGGGCCGCCGGGCTTCAGGTCGAGCCATTTGGTAAGCGCCCGTAACACGGGGATGAACGAAATTAGTGCGAGTGAAGAATAAACTACGAGTGCGATTGCCCAACCGCTCAAGACCGCTCCAGCACGTCTCGCTCTGTCATGTTGATGGTGTGCCCACGGTAGTGGAGGTGACAGGTCGACGTGGCGGCTTTGGCCAGTGTGTGCCCAGGATGGGATCGCGCATGGTCAGGGGGACGCCGAGCTAACGGAAGACGCCTAAACGGCGCGCTCATCAGCCACGACGAGACCGGTACCGACGCGGAGCGACCACACCGGCCGGCACCACATCGCGGCAGCAGCTAGCTCCCCGCCCGCCCATTCCCGGTGGTGCGTTCGCCTCACGCTCCCGTCATCCGTGACGGCGGGGGTACGGCGCCCGGCCCAACTCAGGTTCGGCAGTCGGCTGGCCGTGCGCAAGAGGCCACCCCTCCCTCGCCGCCGGCCGTCTTTTGGCACCCCGTCCAGGCCGCAGTCGGCAGCGCTCCCGGCCACGCATGCCATGTGACGGTTGCCGTGCCTGAACGCCCGCCTGAGCCGCAGTTCGGGCCCCGACTCGCGCCGGGGCCCGGGGGCCAGATCAACTGGCGTAGTCGTGGTGGTCGCGGGGGTCGTAGCCGTGGTTGCAGGTGGGGCAGAGGGTGAGGTCTTCGGGGTCGTCGGAGTAGCGGTTGGGGATGATGCCGCTGTCGCACTGGGGGTCGGTGCAGGCCATGGTGTGCTCCTTCGAGGTCGGTGCCGTTGTCCTGATGGGCACCGCCCCTGCACGGTCTGGGAGGGCGCACAAGGTGGAGCGCGCCACTGTACGAACGACCTTGTGCGCCCTCCCAGACCGTGCTGCCCTCGGGATCAGGACAGCGGTGCCGACCGGCAGCCACCACACAGACTCCCCAACCCGCGGCCTGGACCTGGCCACGGTCCGCCACCCCCACCCCAACCCCCCAATCCCGTCCGCCGTCGACCCAGACTCATGTGGCGCCAGGCACCCAGGTGGAGCACCCAACTGGACGAACGACCTGGATGCCCTGTGCCGTGTCTGCTCGGCTTGTCCTGGGTCGACGGCAGATGGGATGGGAGTTCCCCGCCTCAACCCTCCACGGGCCGGCACCCGCCAACGGCGCCCCCGCCATCCCGGAGTCGGAGGCCCCCGCCGGAGGCATGTCGGTGAGTGATGGCACCGCCAGCCGTATGGGACTGCCTCATGCCCTTTGGCCTATCCCGCCTTGCAGGGGCGGCCGGCGGCGAAGCGCGCGCGGAGCGGGCCGAAGGCAGGAGCGTCGCGCGGAGCGGCGCCGGGAAAGGCCGCCCGGCGGAGCGGAGCGCAGCCGGGTGCTTGATGAGGTAGAGAAACCTGTAACAGCTCGCTCTGTCACCGGCGGTCTTGCCGACCCGGCCACCAGCTGTTGGCATATATGTGGCGACGGCACGCAGGGGGGCGGCTGATGAGCGATCTGACGGTGCATTCGTGGAAGAGGCATGGCAAGGATCGGCTCTACGTGAATCTGCCAGACGGCACAGCCGTCGCCTGGGCGGATCGGGCGACCAAGGCCGTGACGATCAAGGATCGGAAGTACCAGGACGAGGCACTAGGACTTCTCCGTCGTCACCTTGGGCAGGGGCTCACCATCGGCTCCCCGCCCTCACCTGCTCGTGAATCCCGCCCTGCGGCCCCCACTCGGCAGCCTGGGCAGTCTTCCCCTCCAACCCGGCAACACCGAACCGAACGGCCGGCGGCTCTCCCACCTCTCAGTCCTAGTGAGGACCTGGCCAGGAATCGGCCTGGCTCCCGAGTCGTCGGGATGATCGCCGAGCGAGGCCCGTCGACGGTGCAGCGGCTCAAGGCGAAGTTACTGCGGCAGTCCTCGGAGTGGGACAGCTGGTATGCGGGCCTGGAAGGCGAGCGGCGGGTGGGGCGTGAACTGGAACGCCTGTCCCCTCAGGGCTGGCGGGTGCTTCACGGCATTGAGAAGGGCAACGGCGGGGACATCGACCACCTACTGATCGGCCCTGGCGGCGTATTCAGCATCAACACCAAGAACCACCGCGGCGCCTCGGTCTGGGTCGGCGACTCGATGGCCAAAATCAACGGCGGCAAGCCGCGGCCGTACGCGGCGGCAAGCCAGGCTGAGGCGGACTTCGTGCGTGGCGTGCTGGGGAGGTACTGCGCCTTCAAGGTGCCTGTCGAGCCTGCCCTGGTCTTCGTCGGCATTGCGTCCCTGGATCGGGCGGCGACGCAGTACTCCGTTCGCATCTATCACGAGCGAGAGGTGGCGTCTTTGGGTCCGCTCACAGGCAAGCTCACCCCAGATCAGGTGGAGCAGGTGTTCGCGGTCGCTCGTCACCGGCGCGTCTGGCTCCGGGCCTGACCCGGCGCATCCCGCAAGAGCCGACTCGTGAAGCCTCGCTGGCACAGTCGCTCATACGCCTCGGTCACGTCGTCCGGGATGTGCTGGCTGATCATGAATCCCTGCTCTGGGTAGACCGACAACCGCTGCACTGCGCCAACCAGCATGTCGATGACCAAGCGGGCATCACCGATGGAGTCGACGTACTCGTCCAGCGTCATCGGGCTGGAGGCGCTGACGATCTCGACTCCGGGCCACAGCTTCCGCGCCGTGGCGTACGCGCGTCGCTCCTCGTACGGCTTACTGATCAGCAGCACCGAGGAGACGTCGACACCAGTCTCTTCGAGTAGTTCTCGGCTGAAGCGGATGTTCTCGCCCGTGTTCCGAGCGCGCGGCTCCACGAGCACGGCCGAGCTGGGCACCCCGAGCTCCAAAGCGCGCTCGCGGTAGTGGACCGCTTCTCCGCGGGGCATTCGCTCGCGCGTCGTTGGACTGGTGGCTCCGGTGAAGAGGAGCAGTGGGGTCATGCCACGTCGGTACAGATCGACTGCCGCCTCAGCTACCCCCAGGTCGTGGCTGCCGAGGCCGATCGCTACCGAGCACGGCCGCGGAGCGTGGCCCATCTGGTGGTAGTCCCAGATGAGTCGGGTGTCTTCCCAGTCCTGGGTCGAAATCACTCCTGGCCTTCCCTGTCGTTCGCTGAGTCAGGTACTTGGAAGTCGTATTCCCAGGCGAAGCGCGAAGCAGCGTGCACCCCGAGGGCGAATTCGACCACGGTGCCGTCGGCCGTGTACGTCGTCCGGTGCAGCTCGACCACCGGTTCGCCCTGCGGAAGCTGCAAGAGCCTCACTTCCTCAGCTGTGGGCGTGCGGGCGAAGATCCGCTCCTTCATGTGGTCGATCTCGTAGCCGGCGTCGTACAGGACGCGAAATCCACCACCGCGGCCTGCCGGACCGGGTGTCGGATCTACCAGGCGGGTTCCTTCGACATGCTCGGGTCGGTAGTAGCTGGTCAGCGTGTGGGTCGGCTGGTCGCCTTCCTTCACCAACCGTGCGCGTGCGTAGACCTGTGCGCCGGCTGGTAGGCCGTGTGCGGCAGCCGCCTCGGGTGGCGCTTCAACGAGGCTGACCGACTGGGTCTGCTCGTTGCGCCGATACGTCCGCCCTGAGGCCACGCGGTCCGCGATGAACGCCACCTCGTCACCGTCGCGCCACTTGGCCTTGTCGTAGCGGGCGATACCGAGTCGCTTCAGTGGAACCTGCTGTCGGACAACGGTTCCGTGGCCTCGCGACGACGTGACCAAGCCTTCCGCTTCCAGCGCTTTGTAAGCCGCGTGGACGGTCGCCTTCGAACCTTCGCCAGCGTCTACCAGCTCCCTGATGTGCGGCAATTGCTGACCTGGGGCGTAGTCGCCCCTTCTGATCTGATCAGCCAGCTTGTCTGCCAGCTCTCTCCACTTTGGCGCCATCACGTATCCCTTTCGTCGACTCCAAGTCAAACACAGTCCTAGGACTGCGCTGCACTATCTACTCAAGCGCTCGCAGTCCTAGGACAGCGAGAGTTGGCAGTCCTCTTCGGGCTGCCCCGACAACGCTGGAGGTACTGATGCCGTCGTTCAAGGTGGACACGTCGACCGCCGTGGTGTTCGTGGCCACGGCTCCGACCCCGAAGCTCGTGAGCAAGCAGACCGGTGAGCGGGCGATGGACCGGGAGACCGGCGCAGGCCTGTCCACGGTGAGCCTGCTGATCTCGGACGAGGGGGAGGGCAACCTCTACCAGGTGACCGTCCCGGAGACCGGCCTTCCCGAGGGCCTGATGCCGGGTATGCCGGTGTCGGTGATCGGCCTCAAGGCCCGGGACTGGGAGAACACGTTCAACGGCCAGACCCGGCACGGCATCTCCTTCCGTGCCGTCGCCATCACGGTCGGGGCCTGACGATGGCCGACCTGACGACCTTATGGGAGGTCGGCCTCCCCCTGGCCGGGGTGGGCGGTGGTCTCGGATACGCGAAGCTTCGTGCGCCCCGCGTGTTCTGGTCGCTGGCCGGTCTGCCGGTGGCGCGTGTGCGGTTCGCGGTGACGTACCGGGCCACGATGGACGTGTGCGGGCTGACGGTGCAGCCGTCCCGTCTCCGGGCCTTCCTGGTCCGCAACGTCGCCCGCCGCAGTGATGTACAGCCCGTTCCGCCGAAGATCCGCCGGGTGCGGGGTTCCTCGACCGGTATGCGGGTCACCCTGCGTCTTCCGGCCGGGCTGGAGCCCGCCGACGTGATGGCGGCCTCCGAGCGGCTGCGCCACGCCTGGGGCGTCCACTCCGTCCACGTGGTAGAGACGAAGCCGGGGTTCGTGGAGCTGCGGATGACCGGCTACGACGTACTGCGCCGGGTGAAGATGCCGCGTCGGCGCCCGTCCGGTCAGATGGTGGTCCCGGTCGCGCTCCGGGAGGACGGCACCTCGTTCGTCCGGGACTACCTCAAGGTGCCGCACGCACTGACGCTCGGCGCCAACCAGTCGGGCAAGTCCATGTACCTGCGCAACCTGATCGCCGGCCTCGCCCCGTTGCGGGTCGCCCTGATCGGGATCGACTGCAAGCGGGGGGTCGAGCAGCGCCGGTACGCACCGCGCCTGTCGGCGCTCGCCGTCACACCGGAGGAGGCATCCGGCCTCCTGGACGCTCTCGTCGGCGAGATGGAAAGCCGCTTCGACCTGCTGAGCGACTACGGGGCCGCCGATCTGTGGGCCCTGCCGGAAGAGGTCCGGCCTGTGCCGGTAGTACTGCTCGTGGACGAGGTCGCGGAACTGTTCCTCGTGGCCAGTAAGAAGGACGAGGACCGCCGGGACCGCATGGTCATGCAATTGATCCGACTCGGGCAGATGTCCCGCGCGGCCGGCATCTACCTGGAGATCTGCGGCCAACGCTTCGGCTCCGAACTCGGCAAGGGCGCCACCACGCTCCGCGCCCAACTCACCGGCCG
This sequence comes from Streptomyces sp. BF23-19, assembly GCF_041106355.1. Lineage (NCBI taxonomy): Bacteria > Bacillati > Actinomycetota > Actinomycetes > Kitasatosporales > Streptomycetaceae > Streptomyces > Streptomyces sp. BF23-19. The sequence goes on from NZ_JBGBPT010000064.1 coordinate 20,624, forward strand.
CGTGGTCCACCGCGTCAACGACAAGCAGACCGCCGACATGGGCCTGGGAGACATCGCCCCGGACGCGGTCGTGGCCGTGACGACGATCCCGCCCGACAAGCCCGGCGTCGCGGTGGCCGGTGATACCTCCGGCGGCTGGTCCCGGATCCGCACCCCCGAGTTGAGTGCCGAGGAAGCTTCCGAGATCTGCGCCCAGTTCGCGCACCGCACCCCGGCCCTTCCCGCCCTCGCCCCGTACCGGCCGGTGATCCCCACCGTGACCCCGGCCGCCGGGTCCGTTCCGCTCGTGAAGCCGACTCCGGCCACGGACTAGCAGTCCCCTCCCTCGGTCGGCGCGACCGTCTCGCGCCAGGTCCCTACCCGACCCATGCCCGAAACCGAAAGGAATCGCCATGACCACCGAGAAGAAGGCACCGGCCCGACGGCCTCGATCCCCCAAGCCCGCACCGGCCGCCGAAGCCTGCGGCACCTGCGACGGATCCGGGGAGACCACCACGACCGTCCGGGTCGGGCGCAAGCGCCGGGAGATCGGCGCCATCCAGTCCGGACTGTGCCCGTCCTGCCTCGGCACCGGCACGGCCTGACCCGTTCCCCAACCCGCCGGTGCCTGAGAACCGCACCCGGCACCGGCCTCCCCGAAAGGAGGCGACTCGTGTCCCGCACTCTCCGCCTCGACGCCGTGCTCGTCCAGGCCGTCATCGCCGGTGCCCTGTCCTTCGCCCACCTGCACGACCTGGCAGCGGCAGCCGGACAGGACGGCTGGAAAGCGTGGGCCTACCCAGTCAGCGTCGACCTGCTGCTGGTCGCGGCATGGCGCCGGATGCGCACCGACGAGGAGAACCGCGACGCATGGCTGTGGTTCGCCATCGCCCTGATCGCGTCGCTCGGCGCCAACATCGCCACCGCCGGACTGCTCGACCTGAACAACGTCCCGCCCTGGCTGCGCATCCTCGTCGCGGGCTGGCCCGCCCTCGCCTTCCTCGGCGGCACGCTCCTCGCCCACTCACCCGCCCCACTCCAAGAGCCCGAGCACACGGACCAAATCCAGGTCGAGCCCTCCCCGGACGTGACCGTGGAACGCGCTCCGGAACCGGCGCCCGAGCTGCCGCCGGCCGAACCCGATCCGCAGTCCCCGCCCCCGGAGCCTGCCCCGATCCCGCCCGCTGTGCCGGTCCCACCAGCCCTGCTCGACCACGCCCAGAAGATCGCGGACGCCCACCACGCACAGACCGGTGCCCCGATCGACACGGCGACTCTGCGGAGCCGCCTCGGCATCCCGCCCGCGCTCGCGGACGCCATCGCCATCCAACTCACCTGACAGGAAGGGAGACCAACCCGTGCGCCCGAACCGCTTCTACCAGGTCATCCGCTTCGGCCCCGTGACGGTCGGCAGCTACAGCGACGGCCGGGGCCGCACCCTGCACACCGCCGTGTGCAGCGCCCCCGGCTGCGACTTCTCCGCCGACTACCGCAGTCGCGCCGCGGCCGAACTCGCCGCCCGCACCCACCGCTGCAACCCGCGCTGATCACGAAGGAGAACCGCGTCATGGACGTACCGCTCTGGCTCGCCCTGATCGCCGTCGGCACCCTCGGCTACAAGCTCATCCGCCCGCCGCTGTGGCTCGTGGCCGTGCTCCTCATCGGCGGCTACCTCCTCGCCAGCAGCGCTCTCGCCCCGCTCATCGACCCGCTCACCAAGTAGGGAGACCCCGCCATGCTCCGACCGCGCATCCCGGTCAACCCGCTCCCGACCGGCATCATCACCCCGCCCGCACAGCCCGTCGCCCTCTCCGGCATCGAGCCCACCCGCGGAACCTCGCCGATGGCACCCGAGCACCACCCGACGCCGACCGCCCCGGCACGCACCACGGTCCAGCTCACCCCCGGCAGCGTGGTCGCCCTCGCCGCCGGCGGTGGCGCCGTCGTCCTCGTCGTCGGCGCCGTCCTTGTCTCGATGCTCCTCGCGGTCGCCATCACCGGCGTCTCCGTCGCCGTGATCGCGGTGGTCCTGCGCCTGCTGGTCAAGGACCTCCAGAAGGGGCGGTGACGCAGATGGACACGCACGTCATCGCTGCGGGCTTACCAGCCCTGGGCTGGGCCCTTCACGGCGGAATGCTCCTGCGCTGCCTGTCCAGCGCCCGCCGAGACCCTCTGACCGGCCTTCACACCCGGGCAGGTTGGACCGCCCGCGCCGAACGTCTCATCGCCAAGAACCCGAACGCGCTCGTGATCCTGGTCGACCTGGACCATGTTGACCGGACTACGGCAGGACACGCCGGTGCGTTGGGAGACACGCATCGGCCTCTCATCCTCAACTGGTAAGCGCTGGTGGGCTCCCGTCGGTGATTGCGTCGAGGATTTGGGGCCAGGCAGCCTTGCCAAGGAGTGCGTCAGCTTCAGGCGTGCCTCCGTACTGGAAGTGCGGGGACGCGGATGCGGGGCTCTCGCCAGGAAGACGGGGTCGGTGTCCGGCATCGTCGCGCGCGATCAGGCGCACAGTGGCACCGGCCGAGCGCCGGCGTTGCGCGAGTTGTTCGGCGAAGGGCAGCGACGGCCACATCGCGTCGTCGCCGCCCGCTATCAGCAGCAGGTCGGCTCTGGCGGCCTCCACAGGAATCTCTGCCGGCGGAAGGAGGTGAGCGAAGGTCCGTTCGCTGAGTTCGTACCACCCACGGATGGCGACGGGCCCGCTGTCCGGCTCCGGGGAAGTCCACGAGTCGTCCATCGGAACGAAAGGTAGTGGACGCCCCTGCCACGTCCAGGACGAGCGATACGGGTGATGCGCTCCGTCACGGCTTGGACCGACGTTGCACCAGACCCGTGAGGTGGGCGACAACGCGACGACTATGTCCACGCGCGGGTCGTGCACCGCGGTGAGCAAGGCTGCTTCAGCTCCCTTGGAAACGCCAAGAATTCCGATGCGTCGCGATCCCTCACGTTGAAGGACGTCGACGGCGGTGGTGAAGGTCTCCAACGGGACTTCGCAAATGCCCGGGCTCTGCCCGGGGCCACCGAACCAGCGGATCGCCAGTGCCGTGACTCCTTGCTGAGCCAGGATGCGCGCTCGCTCGCGTTCAATGCGCCCACTGGACCCTGCCAGGACCAGCACCCCGACGTCACTGCCATGAGCAGGAGCGACGAGAAGTCCTTCCCACGGATCGGCCAGCTCGTGCTCAGTGATGTCCACGCGCGCTTCCTGCCTCCACAGCTCTCATAACCCCCTGTCCAGCACGCGGGGCGCGGCCACCTACCAAAGCCACCGCGCCCCGCCTCCACTCGCATGGAGGTCTCCATCATGACGCCCCACACGCCACCTGAGTTAGTCCGGGAAAACGACTTCAAGGCCATCAACGACACCCACGGCCATGCTGCTGGAGACGCGGTGCTCGCAGCGACCGCCCGCCGCCTGGCCACCTGGTGCGGACGCCACGGCATTTCCGCCCGCCTCGGCGGAGACGAGTTCGCCGCCATCGTCACCGACCTCAGCCGCACCACGGGCCTCCGCGACCTCCGGGCCGCCTTGGACCAGCCCGTCACGTACACCGGCTGCACCCTGCCGGTCTCGGCCTCGGTCGGCCACTGCCACCGCGACCACCTGCCGGTACCGGCCCTCACCGATGCGCTGTCCGCCGCGGACTCCTCGATGTACGCGGCCAAGGGCCACGGCAGGCGCAACACACGCTGAGCGGCCCCCGGAGCGGCCTCGGTCGCCAAACTTCCGCCGCCCCGGGCGCCTGAACCCCTCCCAGATCCAACGGACCCGAAAGGGACAACTCATCATGCCCCAGCACGCCTCGACCCCGCCCGTCTGCCGCGACTGCGACGGCTTCGCCACCGCCACGATCACCACCGGCGCCCGCACCGCCGACGGCATCCGGACGACCATCCGCGTCAACTGCCCCACCTGCCGGGGCCTCGGCCGCACCATCCCCTCGGCCCTCGTCCGGCTCGGCCGGTGAACGCCATGGCGAAGCTGACCCCGACGAACAACACGCCTGGGCTCCACATCAGCAAGCCCTCGGCGTCCGAACCCGCCACCGCATCCGCGGTCTGCCACTGCGGCGCCTCCGCCTCCGCCAAGGGAGACGCACAGGTCGGTGCCCTGGTCGCCGGTTGGAACGCCAACCACGGCTCCGCACACGCCCGAGGCGGCGCCGAATGACCAGCCGGCCCCGAATCCTCGACCTCTTCTCCTGCGCCGGCGGAGCCGCCATGGGCTATCACCGGGCCGGCTTCGCGGTCGACGGCTGCGACATCGCCGACCGCCCCCGCTACCCCTTCGCCTACCACCGGGGTGATGCTCTCGAATACCTCGCCCACCTGATCACCACGGGCGCGATCGAGCAGTACGTCCTGGCTCATGCCTCCCCGCCGTGCCAGGCAGGTTGCGGCCTGACCGTCGGTACCAACCAGTCCCAAGGCTGGGGCGGGACGCACACCGACCTCGTTGCCCCGACCCGCGAACTCCTCGACGCGTCCGGCCTGCCGTACGTGATCGAGCAGCCGAACGGTCAGGCTGTGATCCGCAAAGACCTCACCCTGTGCGGCGAGATGTTCGACCTCGGCGTCCTGCGACACCGCAACTTCGAACTCGGCCGCTGGAACACCGCCAAGCCGACCCACCCGCGACACCGCGGATACGTCCGCGGCCACCGCCACGGCATCCGCCGAGAAGGCCCCTACGTAGCCGCCTACGGAAAGGGCGGCGGCAAAGCCACCGTCCCCGAGATGCAGACCGCCATGGGGATCACCTGGACCGACGACCGCACAGAGCTGACCGAGGCCATCCCACCCGCCTACACCCAGTGGATCGGCACCGCCTTCCTGACCGCACGGCAGGAGGTACTGGCGTGACCGACACCGCCACCGCGGCAGGCCTGGACCCGGCCACCCTGAGCGACCTGCTCCGGGTGGCCGGGGCCCCCGGCTTCGACCGCCTCCACGAACAGATCCGCCGCACCGGAGGATGCGCCGCCCCGATCCGCCTCGCCGGCGGCACCAAGCTCCTCGACCCGGCCACCCGCACCGTGATCCACGCCTACAACACCGACACCGAACCCGGCGGCGTCCTGCGCGTCGCATGCGGCAACCGCCGCGCCTCCCGCTGCCCCGCCTGCGCCTGGACCTACGCCGGAGACACCTACCACCTGATCCGCGCCGGCCTCGTCGGCGATCCCGCCAAGGGAACCCCCGAGACGATCCGCGATCACCCCCGCGTCTTCGCCACCCTGACCGCCCCGTCCTTCGGCCCCGTCCACAACCGGCCCGGCACCCGCCCCTGCCGCTGCGGCATCCGGCACCCCGAGGATGCTGAGGAACTGGGCACCCCGCTCGACCCGTCCACGTACGACTACGCGGGCGCCGTGCTGTGGAACAACCACGCCTCCGAGCTGTGGCGCTACTTCACGATCTACCTCCGCCGAGAGATCGCCGCCCGCGCCGGCCTCACCCAGAAAGCCGCCCGAGAACAGTCCCGCGTCTCCTTCGGCAAGGTCGCCGAGTACCAGAAGCGCGGGGCCGTCCACTTCCACGCTGTGATCCGCTTCGACGGACCGGACGGGCCCGACAGCCCACCGCCTGCGTGGGCCACCCTCGACCTACTCACCGACGCCATCCAAGCCGCAGCCGCCCGCGTCGGCGTCGTCGTGCCCGCGAGCCCGGAGCACGGCTTCGACCACGACTGGGTGCTCCAGTGGGGGGAGCAGATCGACGTGCAGCCCATCGGAGCTTTCGGCAACGGGGAAGACCTGACAGAACAGGCGGTCGCCTCCTACGTCGCCAAGTACGCCACCAAGGCCGCCGAGACGACCGGCACCGTGGACCACCCGGTGGGCAACAAGGAGGCGCTCCTCCTACTTGGCGTGCCCGACCACCCCCGGCGGCTCATGGAAGCGTGCATGGACCTCGATCGGGCCTACCCCGACCGGCGGTTGCGGGCCTGGGCACACATGCTCGGCTTCCGCGGCCACTCCACCAAGTCCCGCCGCTACTCGACCACCCTCGGCGCCTTACGCCAGGTCCGCGCCGACTACCGCGCCGCCCAGCAACGCGCCTCTCTCGGCCTGCCTGACCCGGACGACCACCCTGAGGCCACCCTCCTCGTCGTCGCGCATTGGTCCTACGCCGGCCACGGCTCCACCCCCGGCGAATCCTGGCTCGCCGCCAACATCCGCCGCGACATCCAGCTCAACCGCGAAACCGCCCGCGAAGCCCTGCTTGATTTGGAAGGAGACGTAACGTGAAGGACGAGCTGATGACCACGGCCGAGGTCCTTTCCGAGCTGAAAGGGATCTCGCGGCGGACCTTCTACCGGTGGCGTGAACTCGGCAAGGCGCCGAAGGCATTCACCCTGCCGAACGGGGAGCTGCGGGTGTGGCGAAGCGACTTTCACGCCTGGCTGCGTAGTCGGGAAGGTGCTGCCGCGTGAAGTCGCTCGACGTCAAGATCTGGAGTGTCCGAAAGCGTGATACGAAGCGGCCTTCCTACGACGCTCGCTGGTCTGTTGCTGGGCAGGTCTTTTCCGAGTCCTTCCGTACGAAAGGCCTCGCGGACAACTTCCGCTCCAAGTTGATGCGGGCTGCCCGGGACGGCGAGGAGTTCGACACCGAGTCGGGTCTTCCTGGCTCCATGGCGGAGAAGAAGGCAACGCTGACCTGGTACGTCTTCGCGTTGAAGTATCTCGCCATGAAGTGGCCCCACGCGGCGCCGAGCACTCGCGACGGGATCAATGAGTCATTGGCCTCGGTGACGATGGCGTTACTGAATGATCGACCTGGCCGACCCGCGGACGCTGTGCTGAGAAAGACACTGAGGAACTGGGCCTTCGTTCTTCCGGGCCCGGACAGCAGGGAGCTTCCTGTGGAGGTGGGGAACGCCCTGGACTGGGTTGCCAAGGCGTCTCGGCCGCTGTCGGACCTCACTGATCCGGCACTCGGACGGGCGGTTCTCGATTCGCTGAAGATCAAATTGGATGGGACCGCAGCCGCTGCGGAGACCGTACGGAGGAAGCGGCGCACGTTGGTCAATGCACTGCACTACGCCGTTGACCTCGGGGAATTCCGAGAGAACCCGCTCTCGGCGGTGCGCTGGCGGAAGCCCAAGGTGTCGAACGAGGTTGACCCGCGAGTCGTTGCCAACCCCGAGCAGGCCCGCTCGCTGCTTCACGCGGTCTCGTATGTCGGTGGCTACCGCCGGGCCCGCGGCCGACGTCTGGTGGGCCTCTACGCCGGAATGTACTTCGGGGGCTTCCGGCCCGCCGAGGTGGTGGGGCTGTCCGAGGCAGACCTCGTGCTCCCGGGCTCCGGGTGGGGGACCGCCCTGCTCCACCGGACCCGGCCGAGCGTGGGCAAGCAGTGGACCGACTCCGGCGAGAGCCACGACGACCGCGGTCTGAAGAACCGGCCTACCGAGGACGTCCGGCGGGTGCCGATCCCTCCCCAGCTCGTTGCCATCCTCCGCGAGCACCTCGACACCTTCGGGACTGCCGAGGACGGTCGGCTGTTCTTCAGCGAGAGCGGGGGAGTGGTGTCCTCGTCCACGTACTACCGGGCCTGGCAGGACGCTCGGGTGCTCGCTCTGGCGCCGGCCGTGGCCGCCTCGCCGCTCGCCCAGCGGCCGTACGACCTGAGGCACTCGGCGCTCTCCACGTGGCTCAACGCGGGCGTGGACCCCACCGAGGTCGCCGAGCGGGCCGGCAACAGTGTGGAGGTGCTGCTCAGTCGGTACGCGAAGTGCCTCGACGGGCGCCAGGAGGTGGCCAACCGTCGGATCGAAGATCTGCTGCGTGAGTACGAGTGATCGCGAGTGAGTGGCGATACGCTGCGAGGCCCCTGGACCTGTCCGGGGGCCTTCGGCGTTTCCCGGGCTGACCTGCATGGATGGACCAAGATCCTGTCCACGAATAGTCCACAGGGTCTGACATACGGGTGCACAGGGCGGCAGTTGGCTGCGCATACGCGAAGACCCCGTCTCAGCGAAGGCGCTGATGGCGGGGTCTTTGGGCACTTCCTGCGAAGTGCCCCCGGCAGGATTCGAACCTGCGCACACGGCTCCGGAGGCCGTTGCTCTATCCCCTGAGCTACGGGGGCGCGTCGTCGGTGTTGCGGCGACGGGTTGAACACTACCAGCTTCCGTGGGGTGATCAGGAACGGGTTTGCGGGGGAGGAGGGAGTGGTTCGCCCGAGGGGGTGGAAGTGGCGAAAACCCGGACGCGGGGGCCCCGGCGGACCTACTCTCGAGTTGTGCCAGGCGTCTCGGGTCGGGTGCTTGTTGTCGACGACAACAAGGTCATCCGGCAGCTGATCAAGGTCAATCTCGAGCTGGAGGGCTTCGAGGTCGTGACCGCGAACGATGGTGCCGAGTGTCTGGACGTCGTGCATCGGGTGTGTCCCGACGCGATCACCCTTGATGTGGTCATGCCGCGGCTGGACGGGTTCGGGGCGGCCGCGCAGTTGCGTGCCGATCCGCGGACCAGGGACGTGCCCGTCGCCATCGTCAGCGCCTGTACGCAGCAGGAGGTCGAGGCCGGGATCGTGGCCGGGGTGGACGCCTTCCTCGCGAAGCCGTTCGAGCCCACCGAGCTGGTACGGGTCGTGCGCCGGCTGATCGAGCGCAAGGACCTGCGCGACGGGAGGAAAGGCACCCCCGCCGGGCGGGGGAGGGGGAGCCCACTCCAGTAGTCCCATCGGTCCCGTCGGTTCCGGTTGTCCGGCGCTCTGTTCACATGGCGAAACCCTTCGACTGATGACGGTGCGTCTCCCCTAGGCTGGGTCCCGTGACCCCCGCCGACCTCTCCCGTTGCGTCGTGAGCGCCGTGCGCCGCGCCGTCGAGGACGGTGAGCTGGGCGGGGTCGTGCCCGCGCGGGTGGTGGTCGAGCGGACCAGGCCCGGCGGGGTCGGGGAGTACGCCACCCCCGTCGCCTTCCAGATCGCGAAGGGTGCCGGCCGGCGGCCGGCCGAGGTCGCCGAGGTGCTGGCCCGCCGGTTGGGCGGGGTGGCCGGGATCGAGCGGGTCGAGGTCACCGGGGCCGGGTTCCTGAATTTTTCGCTGAGTTCCGTTTCCGCCGCCCAGCTGGTGCGTGACGTGCGCCGAGCCGTGGCGATCGAGGTCCCGGACGTGCGGCCGTCCCGTGAGCCGCGCGAGCGGCTCGTACGGGCCGCCGTCGCGCGGATCGAGGCCGCGCAGGGGGTCGGACCCGGTCCGGAGTTCGGCGTCGCGCCCGTCGCCCGCCGCGACGGGGACGTGCTCGCGCGGTACGGGGCCGACGCCGTCGCCTGGGCCGTGCTCACCACCCCCGCGCGCGAGACCCCCGAGTTCTCCGACGCGCTGCTCGTACAAGGGGAGGGCAACGAGCTCTTCCGGGTGCGGTACGCCCACGCCCGCGCCCACGCGCTCGTACGCAACGCCGAGCAGCTCGGGTTCCGCCCCGAAATCAGTGATGACGTCGACGCGCCCGCCCTGCTGCGCGTCCTCGCCGATCACCCCCTCGTCCTCGAAGCCGCCGCGCACCACCGCGCGCCCGAGCGGCTCGCCCGGCACCTCGTCGAGCTGGCCGACGCGCTGCTCGACCTCCAGTACCGCGTCCTGCCCCAGGGCGACGAGAAACCCTCGGCCGCCCACCGTGCCCGGCTGGCTCTTGCCGAAGCCGCCGGGACGGTGCTGGCCGGCGGCCTGGCCCTGCTCGGCATAGACGCACCGACACGCCTGTGATTCGCGAAGAGAGATACCGATGAGCCGTTCCGCGCACCCCGCCGGGCCCCGCCACGCCGACGTCCTGCCCGAGGGGCACTACTCCCCGCCGCCCGCCGACCTGAACGCGTTGGACGAGAAGGTCTGGGCCCGGACCGTCGAGCGTGGGGCCGACGGGGTCGTCGCCGTCGGCGGCATCGAAGTCACCCAGCTCGCCGAGGAGTTCGGCACCCCCGCCTACTTCCTCGACGAGGAGGACTTCCGGGCCCGGTGCCGGGCCTGGGCGCACGCCTTCGGTCCCGACGCCGATGTCTTCTATGCCGGCAAGGCGTTCCTTTCCAAGGCCGTCGTGAAGTGGCTGAAGGAGGAAGGGCTGAATGTCGACGTGTGCTCCGGTGGGGAGCTGAGCACCGCCCTCGCCGCCGGGATGCCCGCCGCGCGGATCGCCTTCCACGGCAACAACAAGTCCGAGAGCGAGATCCGCCGGGCCGTCGAGGCCGGGGTCGGGCGCATCGTGCTCGACTCCTTCCAGGAGATCGCCCGCGTCGCGCACATCGCCCGTGAGCTGGGCGTACGCCAGCCCGTCCAGATCCGTGTGACGGTCGGCGTCGAGGCGCACACCCACGAGTTCATCGCCACCGCGCACGAGGACCAGAAGTTCGGCATCGCGGTGGCCGACGGGTCCGCCGCCGAGGCCGTGCGCCGGGCGCTCGGGCACGACTCGCTGGAGCTGCTCGGCGTCCACTCCCACATCGGTTCGCAGATCTTCGACATGGCCGGTTTCGAGGTCTCCGCCAAGCGTGTCGTGCGCCTGCTGGCCGACGTACGGGACGAGCACGGTGTGGAGCTGCCCGAGATCGACCTCGGCGGTGGCCTCGGTATCGCGTACACCTCGAACGACGACCCGCGCGAGCCCCACGAGATCGCCAAGGCCCTGCACGAGATCGTGGCCCGGGAGTGCGAGAGCGCCGGGCTGCGCGCCCCCCGGATCTCCGTGGAGCCCGGCCGCGCCATCGTCGGCCCGACCGCGTTCACGCTGTACGAGGTGGGGACGATCAAGCCGCTGGAGGGTCTGCGGACCTACGTGAGCGTCGACGGCGGGATGTCCGACAACATCCGCACCGCCCTGTACGACGCCGAGTACTCCATCTCGCTCGTCTCCCGTACCTCCACCGCCGAGCCCATGCTCGTACGCGTCGTCGGCAAGCACTGCGAGAGCGGCGACATCGTCGTCAAGGACGCGTTCCTGCCCGCCGACCTCGCTCCCGGTGACCTGCTGGCCGTGCCGGCGACCGGTGCGTACTGCCGTTCCATGGCCAGCAACTACAACCACGCGCTGCGCCCGCCCGTCGTCGCCGTGCGCGACGGACAGGCCCGAGTGATCGTCCGCCGCGAGACGGAGGAAGATCTCCTGCGCCTCGACCTCGGATGATGAAATAGGTGTCTCACTCAATGGACCGAGGATGGAAACTGCTGTCCATTGAGTGAGACTGGTTCCACCCGGCGGGCAAACCGCCCGCGGGGTACTGATGGAAGATCGAAAGGCGTAGGTCGAATGATGCGTACGCGTCCGCTGAAGGTGGCGCTGCTGGGCTGTGGAGTGGTCGGCTCAGAAGTGGCTCGCATCATGACGACGCACGCCGACGACCTCACGCAGAGGATCGGCGCGCCCGTCGAGCTCGCCGGCGTGGCCGTGCGCCGTCCCTCCAAGGTCCGCGAGGGCATCGATCCCGCGCTGGTCACCACCGATGCGACCGCCCTCCTCAAACGCGGTGACATCGACATCGCCATCGAGGTCATCGGCGGCATCGAGCCGGCCCGCACCCTCATCACCACCGCCTTCGAGCACGGCATCTCCGTGGTCTCCGCGAACAAGGCGCTGCTCGCCCAGGACGGCGCCGCGCTGCACGCCGCGGCGGAGCAGCACGGTCTGGACCTCTACTACGAGGCCGCCGTCGCCGGCGCCATCCCGCTGGTCCGCCCGATGCGCGAGTCCCTCGCGGGCGACAAGATCAACCGCGTGATGGGCATCGTCAACGGCACGACGAACTTCATCCTCGACAAGATGGACTCCACCGGCGCCGGGTACCAGGAGGCGCTCGACGAGGCCACCGCCCTCGGGTACGCCGAGGCCGACCCGACCGCCGACGTCGAGGGCTACGACGCCGCCGCCAAGGCCGCGATCCTGGCGGGCATCGCCTTCCACACCCGCGTCCGACTGGACGACGTGTACCGCGAGGGCATGACCGAGGTCAGCGCGGCCGACTTCGCCTCCGCCAAGCGGATGGGCTGCACCATCAAGCTCCTCGCCATCCTGGAGCGCGCCGCCGACGGTCGGTCGGTCACCGCGCGCGTCCACCCGGCGATGATCCCGCTCAGCCACCCGCTCGCCTCCGTCCGCGAGGCGTACAACGCCGTCTTCGTCGAGGCGGAGGCCGCCGGGCGGCTCATGTTCTACGGACCCGGCGCGGGCGGTGCGCCCACCGCGTCCGCGGTCCTCGGCGACCTCGTCGCCGTCGCCCGCAACAAGCTCGCCGAGGCAACGGGGCCCGGCGAGTCGGCTTACACCCAGCTGCCGGTCAGCCCGATGGGGGACGTCGTCACCCGCTACCACATCAGCCTCGATGTGGCGGACAAGCCGGGCGTCCTCGCCCAGGTGGCGACCACCTTCGCGGAGCACGGCGTGTCGATCGACACGGTTCGACAGCAAGGACGTCCGGACGGGGTCGGCAAAGAGGCCTCCCTCGTCGTCGTCACTCACCGCGCACCCGACGCCGCCCTCTCCGGGACCGTCGAGGCGCTGCGGAATCTGGACACCGTCCGCGGTGTCGCCAGCATCATGCGTGTTGAAGGGGAGTAAGGACCCATGAGCAGCAATCGCACCCACCAGTGGCGCGGCATCATCGAGGAGTACCGGGACCGCCTGCCGGTGACGGACACGACTCCCGTGGTGACGCTCCGCGAGGGCGGCACTCCCCTCGTCCCCGCCCAGGTGCTCTCCGAGCGCACCGGTTGCGAGGTGCACCTGAAGGTCGAGGGGGCGAACCCCACCGGGTCCTTCAAGGACCGCGGCATGACCATGGCGATCACCAGGGCCAAGGAAGAGGGTGCGAAGGCGGTCATCTGCGCCTCCACCGGCAACACTTCCGCCTCCGCCGCCGCGTACGCGGTGCGCGCCGGGATGGTCTGCGCGGTGCTCGTGCCCCGCGGCAAGATCGCGCTCGGCAAGATGGGCCAGGCGCTGGTGCACGGCGCCAAGATCCTGCAGGTGGACGGCAACTTCGACGACTGCCTGAACCTGGCCCGCGCGCTCTCCGACAACTACCCGGTCGCGCTGGTCAATTCGGTCAACCCGGTGCGTATCGAGGGCCAGAAGACGGCCGCGTTCGAGATCGTCGACGCGCTCGGTGACGCGCCCGACATCCACGTGCTGCCCGTCGGCAACGCCGGCAACATCACCGCGTACTGGAAGGGCTTCAAGGAGTACAAGGCCGACGGCCTGTCCACCCGTACGCCCCGCGTGTGGGGTTTCCAGGCCTCCGGCTCCGCGCCCATCGTGCGTGGCGAGGTCGTCAAGGAGCCGCACACCATCGCCACCGCGATCCGGATCGGCAACCCGGCCTCCTGGGACTACGCGCTGGCCGCGCGGGACGAGTCGGGCGGCTTCATCGACGAGGTGACGGACCGCCAGATCCTCGCCGCGTACCGGCTGTTGGCCGCCCAGGAGGGCGTCTTCGTCGAGCCCGCCTCGGCCGCCTCGGTGGCCGGTCTGCTCAAGGCCGCCGAGCTGGGCCTGGTCGACCCCGGTCAGAAGATCGTGTGCACCGTCACCGGCAACGGCCTGAAGGACCCCGACTGGGCGATCGCCGGCGCTCCGCAGCCGGTCACCGTTCCGGTGGACGCCGAAGCCGCCGCCGTGCGCCTCGGTCTCGTCTGACGGCGGTACGGCAGCACCGCGGCACAGCCGTACGGCAGTACCGCACCACCGTGTGAAGCCGGGTTCCGGAGGGCTCCCGAAGGCCGTTCGAGGCCTTCCTGGGATTCCTCCGGAACCCGGCAACTCACCCCGTACGACAACAAAAATGCGGCCGAAGTCGGTCGAAGTCGGTCGAAGTCCGCGACACGCATCGTGCGCCTCCTGTGCGCCCTATGTCGCGAGAGAACCTTCCTTCGATACGCTGTACCTACATCCGCCACCGCGCATATGACTGCGGTGCTGCCCCGAGGGCCTTCGGGTGTCGTACGTTCTCCAGTACATTCGCAGCGAGCCAGCGAAGAGCGAAGATCTCGCACAGTCACAAGGAGTGTCATCGGACGATGGCCGGTCCAGCGTTCCGCGCCGCCGCCGTACGGGTGCGCGTCCCCGCCAGCAGTGCCAACCTCGGCCCGGGCTTCGACGCCCTGGGCCTGGCCCTGGGGCTCTACGACGACGTAGTCGTCCGGGTGGCCGACTCCGGCCTGAACATCGATATCGCGGGTGAGGGCGCCGACACCCTCCCGCGGGACGAGAGCCACCTGCTCGTACGCTCCATGCGCACCGCCTTCGACCTGCTGGGCGGCCAGCCGCGCGGCCTCGAGGTCGTCTGCGCCAACCGCATCCCGCACGGCCGCGGCCTCGGCTCCTCCTCCGCCGCCATCTGCGCCGGCATCGTCGCCGCCCGCGCCGTGACCATAGGCGGCGAGACCAAGCTCGACGACGCGGCGCTGCTCGAACTCGCCACCGAGATCGAGGGTCACCCCGACAACGTCGCCGCCTGTCTGCTCGGCGGATTCACCCTCGCCTGGATGGACGGCGGCAGCGCCAAGGCGATCCGGATGGAGCCCGCCGAATCCATCGTTCCGGTGGTGTTCGTACCCTCCAAGCCGGTCCTCACCGAGACGGCGCGCGGCCTGCTGCCGCGCACCGTCCCGCACGTGGACGCGGCCGTCAACGCGGGCCGCGCGGGCCTGCTCGTGGAAGCCCTGACCAGGCGCCCCGAGCTCCTCCTGCCGGCCACCGAAGACCGGCTCCACCAGGAGTACCGGTCCCCGGCGATGCCCGAGAGCGTGGCACTCGTCAACAGGCTGCGGGCGGACGGGATCCCCGCGGTCATCTCCGGTGCGGGCCCCACGGTCCTCGCGCTGGTCGACAACGGCGCGGCCGACAAGGTCGCGCAGCTCGCGGGCGAGGGGTGGGCGGCCAACCGGCTCGCACTCGACGCCGCGGGCGCGAGCGTACTTCCGCTGGGCACCCAGGGCGGCTAGACCCGCTTTCCCGGATTGCACAGCCGGTCAGGGGCGGGCGGCCAGGGCAGGCCGCCCGCACGGAAGGGCGCGATTGCCGGTGATTGAGAGGGGGAATATCTATTGGATCCGGTAGTGTTAGTCTCAAGTGCGCATCGGAAGCCGTCATGGCTCGGTGCTCAGTGTCCCCATTCGGGACCACATTTCTTCCGGGAGCCTCCCCGACTGCTTTGATCGCCTCCAGCAGTTTCGAGCACGCTCCGGAATCGGCGTGACATTCCCACGCTTTCAGCTCGGGGGCTTCTCGCCGGAACCAGCCATGCACGTTTCTTCCGCCGTATTTCTACCGGCGGACCACCGCCCCGGCACGGTCCACACCTAGGACCGTTGTCGGACAGCACAACCGGTCGCCGAGCCAGACAGGCCGACGTCCGCTCCAGGGAAGGACCCTTCGTGAGCGACACCACCGATCTGATGGGCGCTGCCGACACCTCTGTCGACACCAGTGCCCCCGCCGCGGGCGCCGCACCCAAGCGTCGACGCACCGGCACCGGCCTTGACGGCATGGTCCTGGCCGAGCTGCAGCAGGTCGCGTCGGGCCTCGGGATCAGGGGCACCGCGCGGATGCGCAAGAGCCAGCTGATCGAGGTCATCAAGGAGGCGCAGGCGGGCAGCGGTGCCCCCAAGGCCGCCGCCTCCACCGCCGCAGACACCGCCGAGGCCAAGCCGAAGCGCCGCGCCACCAGCAAGGCCCGTACGGGTGAGGCCGCCGCCGAGGCGCCCGCCGAGAAGCCCGCCGCGAAGGCGCAGATCGAGATCCCGGGCCAGCCGGCAGGGGGCCCCTCCCGCTCGAGCGCAGCCGAGAGTGGGGGAGAGGACGCCCCGGTCGGCGAGCGCCGCCGCCGTCGGGCCACGGCCCCCTCCGGCAGCCCGGAGACCTCGGCCCCCGTCGCCGTCCAGGTCGAGCAGAAGACCGAGACCGCACCCGCCGCCACCGCCCCGTCCGAGGCCAAGGCCGAGGCCGCCACCGCGGTCTCCGCCGGCCAGGCGCAGGGTCAGGAGGGCGAGGGCCGCGGCCGTCGCGACCGCCGTGACCGCGGTGACCGTGCCGACCGCACCGACCGTACCGACCGTCAGCGCGACCGCCGTGACCGCGGCGCCAAGGCCGACGACCAGGGCCAGGGCGGCCAGGGTCAGGGCCAGGGCGGCCAGGGTCAGGGCCAGGGCGGCCAGGGCCAGGGTGGCCAGGGCGGCGGCCGTCAGGACCGCGCCGACCGCCAGCAGCAGGGCGGCCGTGGTCAGGGTCAGGGTCAGGGTCAGCAGCAGGGCCGTCAGGACCGCCAGGACAACGGTCCCCAGGACGACTTCGACGGTGAGGACGGCCGTCGTGGCCGTCGCGGCCGCTACCGCGACCGCCGTGGCCGCCGTGGCCGCGACGAGTTCGCGGGTCCGAGCGAGCCGACGGTCGCCGACGACGACGTCCTGATCCCCGTCGCGGGCATCCTCGACATCCTCGACAACTACGCGTTCATCCGGACCTCGGGCTACCTGCCCGGCCCCAACGACGTGTACGTCTCCCTCGCCCAGGTCCGCAAGGCCGGCCTGCGCAAGGGTGACCACACCACCGGTGCCGTGCGCCAGCCCAAGGACGGCGAACGCCGCGAGAAGTTCAACGCCCTCGTGCGTCTGGACTCGGTGAACGGCATGGCGCCCGAATCCGGCCGTGGCCGCCCGGAGTTCCAGAAGCTGACCCCGCTGTACCCGCAGGACCGGCTCCGCCTGGAGACCGACCCGGGCGTGCTGACCACCCGCATCATCGACCTCGTGTCGCCGATCGGTAAGGGTCAGCGAGGCCTGATCGTGGCCCCGCCGAAGACCGGTAAGACCATGATCATGCAGGCGATCGCCAACGCGATCACCACCAACAACCCCGAGTGCCACCTGATGGTCGTCCTGGTCGACGAGCGTCCGGAAGAGGTCACCGACATGCAGCGGTCGGTCAAGGGCGAGGTCATCTCCTCGACCTTCGACCGCCCGGCCGAGGACCACACCACCGTCGCCGAGCTGGCCATCGAGCGCGCCAAGCGTCTCGTCGAGCTGGGTCACGACGTGGTCGTCCTGCTGGACTCCATCACCCGTCTGGGCCGCGCGTACAACCTCGCGGCGCCCGCCTCCGGCCGCATCCTGTCCGGTGGTGTCGACTCGACCGCGCTGTACCCGCCGAAGCGCTTCTTCGGTGCCGCGCGCAACATCGAGGACGGCGGCTCGCTGACCATCCTGGCCACCGCGCTCGTCGACACCGGCTCGCGCATGGACGAGGTGATCTTCGAGGAGTTCAAGGGCACCGGCAACATGGAGCTCAAGCTCGACCGGAAGCTCGCCGACAAGCGCATCTTCCCGGCTGTCGACGTCGACCCGTCGGGCACCCGCAAGGAGGAGATCCTCCTCAACGCGGAGGAGCTCGCCATCGTCTGGAAGCTGCGCCGGGTGCTGCACGCGCTCGACTCGCAGCAGGCGATCGAGCTGCTGCTCGACAAGATGAAGCAGACGAAGTCGAACGCCGAGTTCCTGATGCAGATCGCGAAGACGACCCCGTCGGGCAAGAACGACGACTGACGTCCGGCTCGCGCGTACGGGCGCCCTGACGGGGCATACGCGCCCTTCACGGGGTGTACGCGCCCTTCACGGGGTGTACGCGCCCTTGCCGGGCGGTTCGGCCCGGAATGGAACCCTGCGCGCCGTACACCCGTCTGTGTCAGAGGACCCGCGGGGTGGACGGCGGGCCGAAGCGACCAGGGGATCGGACCCAGGACTGAGGAGAGCATGACCGAGGAGAGCAAGGACCACGGCGGGCGTGCCGCGGCCCGGCGCCGACGCAAGCCGGCGAAGCGCCGCAAGGCCCTCGCCGTGGCCGCCTGGAGCGCGGCGGGGGTGGTCCTGCTCGGGGGAGCGGGCCTCGGCTACTTCTACTTCAAGCTGAACGGGAACCTGAAGACCGTCGACATCGACCAGGCGCTCGGCACCGACCGCCCGCAGAACGTCGACAACGGCTCGATGGACATCCTCGTCCTCGGCTCCGACTCCCGCGGCGGCGCCAACGGCGAGTACGGCCAGGACGACGGCGGCTCCGCCCGCTCCGACACCGCGATGATCATCCACCTCTACGAGGGCCACGAGAAGGCAAGTGTCGTGTCGATACCGCGCGACACGATGATCTCCCGGCCCTCCTGCGCGACCTCGGGCGGGAAGACCGACCCCGGGGGGCAGCGCACCCAGTTCAACGAGGCCTTCACCGTCGGCGGGGCCGCCTGCGCGGTCAAGACCGTCGAGAAGATGTCGGGGATCCGGATGGATCACTACATAGAGGTCGACTTCACCGGCTTCAAGAAGATCATCGACAATCTCGGCGGCGTCGAGGTGACCACCACCAAGCCGATCAAGGACGGCTCCAGCCACCTCGACCTGGCGGCCGGCACCAACAAACTGAACGGCGAACAGGCCCTGGGCCTCGTACGCACCCGCAAGAGCGTCGGCGACGGCAGCGACCTGGGCCGAATACAGCTCCAGCAGGCCTTCATCAAGGCGCTCATCAAGCAGGTGAAGGGCATCGGGCTCTTCGACAACCCCAAGAAGCTGCTCGACATCGCGGACTCCGCGACCAAGGCGATCACCACCGACAAGCCGCTCGGTGATGTGAAGTCCCTCATGGGCTTCGCCCAGGGGCTCCAGGGCATCGACGCCCAGGACATGCAGATGATCACGCTGCCGGTGACCACGGACCCCCGCGACCCGAATCGCGTGGCCCCGCTCACCAAGGAGACCAAGATGGTCTGGGACGCCCTGCTGGCGGACCGGCCGATTCCCGCCGAGGCCACCGTGAACTCCTCCGGGGACAAGAGCACCGCCGGGTCGATCGTCCAGTAGAACCCCTCCCGGGAGGGGTCGCGGGCCCGTCCGGAATAGATGGGGACCCCTTGCCGTTGAGGGAGGCGTCCTCAGAATTTTGACAGGCAGCCCGGTCCTGGCAGACTGGTCTGTCGGCCCCGGTTCACGCAGTGCGCAATTCGGCTCCTGCGACCCGGCGCCCTCCCGAATCTAGGAGACACCTTGAAGCGCGATGTTCACCCCGAGTACGTCGAGACCCAGGTCAGCTGCACCTGTGGCGCGTCGTTCACCACCCGTAGCACCCTGACCGCAGGCTCCATCCGAGCCGAGGTCTGCTCCGAGTGCCACCCGTTCTACACGGGCAAGCAGAAGATCCTCGACACCGGTGGCCGTGTGGCCCGCTTCGAGGCGCGCTTCGGCAAGGGTGCGGCCAAGAAGTAGCGCGACCCAGGCGCCGGTCTCCGGCCGCCCCCTGTCCACTCGGGGGCGGCCGGACCGGCGCCTTTGTCGTCGTTCCGGCACGTCCCCCCTGCAGTCCTTCGCACTTTTCACCCCAGGAGTCCCCCGATGTTCGAAGCGGTCGAGGAATTGGTCGGCGAACACGCCGATCTTGAGAAGAAGCTCGCCGACCCTTCGGTCCACTCGGATCAGGCCAACGCGCGCAAGCTGAACAAGCGCTACGCGGAGCTGACCCCGATCGTCGCGACCTTCCGCGCCTGGAAGCAGTCCGCCGAGGACATCGAGACGGCCAAGGAGTTCGCGGCCGACGACCCCGACTTCGCCGCCGAGGCCAAGGAACTGACCGCACAGCGCGAGGAGCTCACCGAGAAGCTCCGCCTGCTGCTCGTTCCGCGCGACCCCAGCGACGACAAGGACGTCCTCCTGGAGGTCAAGGCGGGCGCGGGCGGCGACGAATCGGCGCTGTTCGCCGGCGACCTGCTGCGCATGTACCTGCGCTACGCCGAGCGCGTGGGCTGGAAGACCGAGATCATCGACGCCACCGAGTCCGAGCTCGGCGGCTACAAGGACGTCCAGGTCTCCGTCCGCACCAAGGGCGGCAACGGCGCCACCGAGCCCGGCCAGGGCGTGTGGGCCCGCCTGAAGTACGAGGGCGGCGTGCACCGCGTCCAGCGGGTTCCGGCCACCGAGTCCCAGGGCCGTATCCACACCTCCGCCGCCGGCGTGCTCGTCACCCCGGAGGCCGAGGAGGTCGAGGTCGAGATCAACATGAACGACCTCCGCATCGACGTGTACCGCTCGTCCGGCCCCGGCGGCCAGTCCGTCAACACCACCGACTCGGCCGTGCGCATCACGCACCTCCCGACCGGTGTGGTCGCCTCCTGCCAGAACGAGAAGAGCCAGCTCCAGAACAAGGAGCAGGCCATGCGCATCCTGCGCTCGCGGCTCCTGGCCGCGGCCCAGGAGGCCGCCGAGCAGGAGGCTTCGGACGTCCGCCGCAGCCAGGTGCGCTCGGTGGACCGTTCCGAGAAGATCCGTACGTACAACTACCCGGAAAACCGGATCTCGGACCACCGGACCGGTTTCAAGGCGTACAACTTGGACCAGGTGCTCGACGGTGACCTCGACGCGGTCATCCAGGCCTGTGTCGACACGGACTCCGCGGCCAAGCTCGCGGCCGCGCACTGATCCGACCCCGCACCACCCCCCGTACGACAGCAGCCCGGAGGACCAGCGTGAACTTGCTGCTTGCCGAGGTGGCCCAGGCCACCCAGCGGCTGGCCGCCGCCGGCGTGCCCTCACCGCGCTTCGACGCGGAGGAGCTCGCCGCCTTCGTGCACGGCGTCAAACGGGGGGAACTGCACCACGTCAAGGACGCGGACTTCGACGCCCGCTACTGGGAGGCCGTCGCCCGCCGCGAGGCGCGCGAGCCGCTCCAGCACATCACCGGCCGCGCCTTCTTCCGGTACCTGGAGCTCCAGGTCGGTCCCGGGGTCTTCGTGCCCCGGCCCGAGACCGAGTCGGTCGTGGACTGGGCCATACACGCCGTGCGCGCGATGGACGTCGTCGAGCCGCTGATCGTGGACCTGTGCACCGGCTCCGGCGCCATCGCGCTGGCCATGGCCCAGGAGGTGCCGCGCTCGCGCGTGCACGCGGTGGAGCTGTCCGAGGACGCCCTGCGGTGGACCCGTAAGAACGCCGAGGGCTCCCGGGTCACCGTGCACCAGGGCGACGCCCTGAGCGCGCTGCCCGAGCTCGACGGCCAGGTCGACCTGGTCATCTCCAACCCGCCGTACATCCCGCTCACCGAGTGGGAGTACGTCGCCCCCGAGGCCCGCGACCACGACCCGGAGATGGCGCTCTTCTCCGGCGAGGACGGCCTTGACACCATCCGCGGTATCGAACGCACCGCCCACCGGCTGCTGCGGCCCGGCGGCATCGTCGTCATCGAGCACGCCGACACCCAGGGCGGCCAGGTTCCGTGGATCTTCGCCGAGGAGCAGGGCTGGGCCGACGCGGCCGACCACCCGGACCTCAACAACCGCCCGCGCTTCGCGACGGCCCGCAAGGCCCTGCCGTGACCGGCGCGACGATTCCCGCCACCCCCCTGCTGCACGAGGAGGCCCGCTGATGGCCCGGCGATACGACTGCAACGACGCGACGGACCGTAAGACGGGTCTGCGTGAAGCCGCATCCGCCGTGCGCCGCGGCGAGCTCGTCGTGCTGCCCACCGACACCCTGTACGGGATCGGCGCGGACGCCTTCAGCCCGGAGGCCGTCCACGACCTGCTCGCCGCCAAGGGACGGGGTCGCGGCATGCCCACCCCGGTGCTCATCGGCTCCCCGAACACGCTCCACGGCCTCGTCACGGACTTCTCCGAGCAGGCCTGGGAGCTCGTCGACGCCTTCTGGCCGGGCGCGCTGACGCTGGTCGCCAAGCACCAGCCCTCGCTGGCGTGGGACCTGGGGGACACCCAGGGCACCGTGGCCGTACGCATGCCCCTGCACCCCGTCGCGATCGAGCTGTTGACCGAGGTCGGCCCGATGGCGGTGTCCTCGGCCAACCTGTCGGGCCACCCGGCGCCCGAGGACTGCGACGCCGCGCGCGAGATGCTCGGCGACTCCGTGTCCGTGTACCTGGACGGCGGCCCGACGCCCGGCATCCAGCCGTCGTCGATCGTCGACGTCACCGGGAAGGTTCCCGTCCTGCTGCGCGAGGGGGCACTCACCGCAGACCAGCTGCGGGAGGTCGTACCCGACCTCGAGGTCGCCCCGTGAGCCCTGAGGGGCGTGGCATAGCAGGGGGGTACCGCCCGGCGGTAGCCGGAGGAAACACTTTCCGCATACTCCACGTCAGCACCGGGAACGTGTGCCGCTCGCCCATCACCGAGCGGCTGACGCGGCATGCCCTCTCGCACCGCCTCGGCGGGCTCGTCACCGGCGACCTCATCGTGGAGAGCGCCGGCACCTGGGGCCACGAGGGCGCCCCGATGGAGGCGAACGCGGCGGCCGTGTTGGCGGACTTCGGGGCCGACGCGTCCGGATTCACCGGGCGGGAGCTGCTGGACGAGCACGTCATACGCGCCGACCTGGTGCTGACCGCCACCCGCGACCACCGGGCCCAGGTCATCTCGATGGGCCACTCGGCGGGACTGCGCACCTTCACGCTGAAGGAGTTCACCCGGTTGGTCCGGGCGATAGATCCGGCCACCCTGCCGCCGCTGGACGACGGCATGGCCGAGCGGGCCCGGGCGCTGGTCCGGGCCGCCGCGGCGCTGCGCGGCTGGCTGCTGGCGCCGTCGCCGGACGCGGACGAGGTGTACGACCCGTACGGGGCCCCGATCACCTTCTTCCGCTCGATCGGCGACGAGATCAATCAGGCGCTGGATCCCGTGGTGACGGCCCTGACGGGCGTGACCGCGGCACGCTGAGCGTTCGTCGGCCGGAGGCCGGCGCAGCGGTACGAAGCCCGGGAGGCCCCCGGGGCCGAGCGGCGGGAGCGCCGCGTCGAGGAGGGGACACCGCCGCGCGCTGACAGGGCATCGCGGGGTCCACGGGCCTACAGTGGCTGGTAACCCGGTACCCCCTGGAGCGCCGCCATGAGCGTCATCACCCAGCCCACGGACCTGCTGCGCGCGCAGGACCCGCAGATGGCCGACGTACTGGCCGGGGAGCGGCAGCGGCAGGCCGGGACCTTGCAGCTGAGCGCCGCGGAGAACTTCACCTCCAGCGCCGTGCTCGCCACGCTCGGGTCCGCGCTCGCCAACAAGTACGCCGAGGGCTACCCCGGCGCCCGGCACCACGGCGGGTGCGAGTACGCCGATCTGGCCGAGCGGATCGCCGTGGAGCGGGCCAAGGCGCTCTTCGGGGCCGAGCACGCGAACGTGCAGCCGCACTCCGGCTCCTCCGCCGTCCTCGCCGCGTACGCCGCCCTGCTGCGGCCCGGGGACACCGTGCTGGCGATGGGGCTCCCGTACGGCGGACACCTCACCCACGGGTCGCCGGCCAACTTCTCCGGGCGGTGGTTCGACTTCGTCGGGTACGGCGTCGACACGGCGACGGGACTCATCGACTACCGCCAGGTCCAGCGCCTCGCCCACACGCACCGGCCCAAGGCGATCGTGTGCGGCTCCATCTCCTACCCCCGCCACCCCGAGTACTCGGCCTTCCGGGAGATCGCCGACGAGGTCGGCGCCTACCTCATCGTGGACGCCGCCCACCCGATCGGCCTCGTGGCCGGCGGGGCCGCGCCCAGCCCCGTGCCGTACGCCGACATCGTCTGCGCGACCACGCACAAGGTGCTGCGCGGTCCGCGCGGCGGCATGGTGCTGTGCGGCACCGAGTACGCGGAGCGCGTCGACCGGGCCGTGTTCCCTTTCACACAGGGCGGGGCCCAGATGCACACCATCGCCGCGAAGGCCGTGGCCTTCGGCGAGGCGGCCCGGCCGGCCTTCACCACCTACGCGCACCGGGTCGTCGCCAACGCCCGGGTCCTGGCGGACGCGCTCCAGGAGCTCGGGTTCACGGTCACCACCGGCGGCACCGACACCCATCTGATCACCGCCGATCCGGCGCCGCTGGGTGTGGACGGCCCGACCGCCCGCGGCCGGCTGGCCGCCGCCGGCATCGTGCTGGACACCTGCGCCCTCCCGTACGGGGACCAGCGCGGGGTGCGGCTGGGAACGGCAGCCGTGACCACCCAGGGGATGGGGGAGACGGAGATGGTCCGGATCGCGGCGTTGTTCGCCGCGGCGGTCGACGGAGACGGCGTGAAAACACGTACGGAGGTCGGCGAGCTCACGACAGGATTTCCCCCTTACGGGGAGTAAGCAGGACAAGCAGGGCGTACTGGAACCGGGATACCGCCCCCTCGCGTCCTCGATGAAGGTGACATCGCAGCTAATGTGTGGGGCTGAGATGGCCGGCGATACATCTGGGGCAGCCCGTGCGTGAATATCTGCTGACGCTTTGCGTCACGGTCGCGGTGACCTACCTGCTGACCGGGCCCGTGCGGAAGTTCGCGATCGCGGCCGGGGCCATGCCGGAGATCCGTGCCCGCGACGTGCACCGCGAGCCCACACCGCGACTGGGCGGCATCGCCATGTTCGGCGGTCTGTGCGCGGGCCTGCTGGTCGCGGACCACCTGCGGAACCTCAACGGCGTCTTCGAGCTGTCGAACGAACCGCGCGCGCTGCTTTCCGGCGCGGCCCTGATCTGGCTGGTCGGCGTCCTCGACGACAAGTTCGAGCTCGACGCCCTGATCAAGCTCGGCGCGCAGATGATCTCCGCCGGTGTGATGGTCATGCAGGGTCTGACCATCCTGTGGATCCCCGTCCCGGGCATCGGTACGGTCCCGCTCACCCAGTGGCAGGGCAACCTGCTCACCGTCGCCCTCGTCGTGATCACCATCAACGCCGTGAACTTCGTCGACGGCCTGGACGGCCTGGCCGCCGGCATGGTCTGCATCGCGGCGGCCGCGCTCTTCCTCTACGCGTACCGGATCTGGTTCGGCTACGGCATCGAGTCGGCCGCGCCGGCGACGCTCTTCGCCGCGATCCTCATGGGTATGTGCCTGGGCTTCCTGCCGCACAACATGCACCCCGCGCGGATCTTCATGGGCGACTCCGGCTCGATGCTCATCGGCCTGGTGCTGGCCGCCTCCGCGATCTCCCTCACCGGGCAGGTGGACCCGGACGCGCTGGCCCTCTTCGCCGGTGGTGAGCGCAACGCGACGCACGCGATGCTTCCCGCCTACATCCCGCTGATCCTGCCGCTGACGGTCATCGCGATCCCGATGGCGGACCTGGTCCTGGCCATCGTCCGGCGTACGTGGAAGGGCCAGTCGCCCTTCGCCGCCGACCGCGGGCACCTCCACCACCGGCTGCTGGAACTCGGGCATTCGCACAGCCGCGCGGTCATGATCATGTACTTCTGGTCGGGGCTGATCGCCTTCGGCACGGTGGCCTATTCGGTGCATTCCGCCACCATGTGGATCGTGCTGGCGATCGTCGCGCTGAGTGCGGTCGGCCTGATCCTGCTGCTTCTGCCGCGCTTCACCCCGCGCGCCCCGCGCTGGGCGGAGGGTCTGGTTCCGCCGCGTTACCGCCACGCCGCACGCGCGGCCGAGGCCGCCGCGGAGGCGGCCGCGCAGAATGCCTCGGGCGCGGAGCCGGAGCCCGCGAGGCCGATCGCCGCGGGCGTCTCCGGCGTCAACGGAGCGACCGCCGTGGGCCCCCGTTCGCGCTTTCCCGACCGGCGTAAGGCTGAATCCACCCGCTGACGGTCGATTCGCATGTCGGACATGGATGGCCTTTACCGGACAAGCCACCTCCCTGTCGCGCACACACGCGCAGGGTCACTCTCATGTGTGACAGTCGGCACACCCAGCAGGTAAAGCTCTCATCAAATAGTTTGTGATACCGTTCACTAAACCCGGCGACAGAGCCGAAGGACCGTAGTGCGACGGTCCCTTGGCCCGAGGTCCTCTCTCGGACCGGGCTTACGCTCGTCCCGTACGAGTCCCGTTACCCCACCATCACGCGGAGCCATGCGCCATGCTGTCCGATGACGCCCGAACCCTGTTGCACACCGCCGTGCCCACCGCTGCCGTCGGCGCTGTTGCCGCCATCATCAGCGGCGTGGTCGCGGGCGGTAAGGGGGCGATCGGGGCGATCGCGGCCACGGTCGTCGTGATTCTGTTCATGGGTATCGGATTCGTCATCCTGCAGCGGACGGCGCGGTCACTGCCGCACCTGTTCCAGATGATGGGTCTGGCGCTCTACACGACCCAGATCCTGCTGCTCTTCGTCTTCGTCGCCGTGTTCAAGGACACGACGCTGTTCAATCCCAGGGCATTCGCGATCACCATCGTCGCGGCGACCCTTGCTTGGATCGCCGCGCAGACGCGCGCGCACATGAAGGCCAAGATCCTTTACGTCGAGCCCGAGTCCACCAAGCGTGGCAAGGGTGAGAAGCCTGAAAACACGGGGCCCTCGTCGTGAACGGTAGGGGTGGAATAAGTGCGCGTTCGAGATGCTGCTATCGTCCGGTGCCATATGCGGCATCGCGGGCGCAGGCAGCTGAGCTGACGCCTGCTCAATCGCGAGGCTCACTGCCTGCAAGCCGCCCCCACATCCGTAAGACCAGTCCCGTGCCGAACCGCGGCTGTGCGCCGCGCCGACACAACGAGGTTGCCGTACCTATGCGCCACGCTGAAGGAGCCCGCGGTGAGTGCTGACCCGACGCAGGTGCTCGCCTTCGAGACCGATTGCCACATCTTCGACGGCTGTGGTTTCCCGGCTCCTGGCCTGCACTCGTTCCTGTTCGAGCCGATCTTCGGCGACATGGACGGAGCCGTCTACTTCAACAAGACGATGCTCCTGGCCCTGCTCGGAACCGTCATCATCGTCGGATTCTTCTGGGCCGCCTTCGCCAAGCCGAAGCTGGTTCCGGGGAAGCTCCAGATGGTTGCCGAAGCCGGCTACGACTTCGTCCGCCGCGGGATCGTCTACGAAACGATGGGCAAGAAGGAGGGCGAGAAGTACGTCCCCTTCATGGTCACGACGTTCTTCTTCGTCTGGATCCTGAACCTCTGGTCGATCATTCCGCTCGCCCAGTTCCCGGTGACCTCGGTCATCGCGTACCCGGCCGGTCTGGCCCTGGTCATCTACGTGATGTGGATGTCGGTCACCTTCAAGCGCCACGGTTTCGTCGGCGGCCTGAAGAACGTCACGGGCTACGACAAGTCGCTGGGTGGCATCCTGCCGCTGGTCATGCTGATCGAGTTCTTCTCGAACGTGATCATCCGCCCGTTCACCCACGCGGTCCGTCTCTTCGCGAACATGTTCGCCGGTCACACGCTGCTGCTGCTCTTCACGATCGCCAGCTGGTACCTGCTGAACGACATCGGCATCGCCTACGCGGGCGTGTCCTTCGTGATGGTCATCGTGATGACCGCGTTCGAGCTCTTCATCCAGGCTGTCCAGGCCTACGTCTTCGTACTGCTGGCCTGCAGCTTCCTCCAGGGCGCCGTCGCCGAGCACCACTGACCGCCCCACCCCCAAACCACCAGTCGTCCGGTGGCCAACCCCCACCGGTCCATGAAAGAGAAGGAAGAACCGGCATGTCCGCTCTCCAGACCCTCGCTGCTGGCGTCGAAATCAAGGGCAACCTCGGCTCCATCGGTTACGGCCTCGCGGCCATCGGCCCCGGCGTCGGCGTCGGCATCATCTTCGGTAACGGCACCCAGGCCCTGGCCCGCCAGCCCGAGGCCGCCGGCCTGATCCGCGCCAACCAGATCCTCGGCTTCGCCTTCTGTGAGGCGCTCGCCCTCATCGGTCTGGTCATGCCGTTCGTCTACCCGACCTCCTGATCCCGGTAGCGAACAGACCCTTTAGTCGGAAGGCACTGATGTGAACCCTCTGGTTCAGCTCGCGGCCGAAGAGGCGGAAAACCCCCTCATCCCGCCGATCCCCGAGCTCGTCATCGGTCTGATCGCCTTCGTCATCGTCTTCGGTTTCCTCGCGAAGAAGCTCCTCCCGAACATCAACAAGGTTCTGGACGAGCGTCGCGAGGCCATCGAGGGCGGTATCGAGAAGGCTGAGGCCGCTCAGACCGAGGCCCAGAGCGTGCTGGAGCAGTACAAGGCCCAGCTCGCCGAAGCCCGGCACGAGGCCGCGCGCCTGCGCCAGGAAGCGCTGGAGCAGGGCACTGCGCTCAAGGAAGAACTGCGCGCAGAGGGCCAGCGGCAGCGTGAGGAGATCATCGCTGCCGGCCACGCCCAGATCGCGGCGGACCGTAAGGCCGCCTCTCAGGCGCTGCGTCAGGACGTTGGCAAGCTCGCCACCGACCTGGCCGGAAAGCTCGTCGGCGAGTCCCTCGAGGACCACGCCCGGCAGAGCCGCACCATCGACCGCTTCCTCAGCGAGCTTGAGGAGAAGGCCGAGGCGGCCCGATGAACGGAGCGAGCCGCGAGGCGCTGGCCTCCGCGCGTGAGCGTCTCGACGCGCTGACGGACAACACGTCCGTCGACGCGGCGAAGCTCGCCGGTGAGCTGGCCGCCGTCACCGCGCTGCTCGACCGTGAGGTCTCGCTGCGTCGGGTCATCACGGACCCGGCGCAGTCCGGCGAGGCCAAGGCCGAGCTGGCCGGTCGCCTGCTCGGCGGACAGGTCGGCGGGGAAACCCTCGACCTGGTGTCCGGCATGGTCCGGTCCCGCTGGTCGCAGTCCCGCGACCTCGTGGACGCGCTGGAGGAGCTGGCGGCCACCGCCGACCTCACGGCCGCCCAGCGGGGTGGCGCGCTCGACAACGTCGAGGACGAGATCTTCCGCTTCGGCCGGATCGTCTCCTCGAACACCGAGCTGCGCGCCGCGCTGACCGACCGCGGCGCCACCGCCGCCGCCAAGAGCGAGCTGCTGCGCAGCCTGCTCGGCGGCAAGGCGAACGCCGTCACCGAGCGCCTGGTGATCCGTCTTGTCACGCAGCCGCGTGGACGTAGCCTGGAAGCGGGACTCGAGTCCCTTTCCACGCTCGCCGCCGAGCGCCGCAATCGCATGGTCGCCACGGTGACCAGCGCGGTTCCGCTCAGCGACGTGCAGCGGGCGCGTCTCGGCGCTGTGCTGGCCAAGCTGTACGGCCGACAGATGCACCTGAACCTCGACGTGGACCCCGAGGTCCTCGGCGGGATCTCGGTGCGAGTCGGCGACGAGGTCATCGACGGCACCATCGCGGACCGCCTCGCCGAGGCGTCGCGCCGCATGGCCGGCTGACCAGCCACCAATAGAACAGAAGCATTCCTAGCGGCCCGGTTGGGCCGTGCAGAACTTGCAGAAGATTCCTGGGGGTCGCCCCCAGACCCCTAAGAAGCTTCAGGCCCAACAAGGAGAGCAGGGAACCCAGATGGCGGAGCTCACGATCCGGCCGGAGGAGATCCGGGACGCACTGGAGAACTTTGTCCAGTCGTACCAGCCGGACGCGGCCTCGCGCGAGGAGGTCGGAACGGTCAGCGTTGCCGGCGACGGCATCGCGAAGGTGGAGGGTCTGCCCTCCGCCATGGCGAACGAGCTGCTGAAGTTCGAGGACGGCACCCTCGGTCTCGCCCTCAACCTCGAGGAGCGCGAGATCGGTGCGGTCGTCCTCGGCGAGTTCAGCGGTATCGAGGAGGGCCAGCCGGTGCAGCGCACCGGTGAGGTGCTCTCGGTCGGCGTCGGCGAGGGCTACCTCGGCCGCGTCGTCGACCCGCTCGGCAACCCGATCGACGGTCTCGGCGAGATCGCGACCGAAGGCCGTCGCGCCCTGGAGCTCCAGGCTCCTGGCGTCATGGTCCGTAAGTCCGTCCACGAGCCGATGCAGACCGGCTACAAGGCCATCGACGCCATGGTGCCGGTCGGCCGCGGTCAGCGTCAGCTGATCATCGGTGACCGTCAGACGGGTAAGACCGCTCTGGCCGTCGACACGATCATCAACCAGCGCGACAACTGGCGCTCGGGCGACGTGAACAAGCAGGTTCGCTGCATCTACGTCGCCATCGGCCAGAAGGGCTCGACCATCGCGTCCGTTCGCGGCGCCCTGGAAGACGCCGGCGCGCTCGAGTACACGACGATCGTCGCCGCCCCGGCGTCCGACCCGGCCGGCTTCAAGTACCTGGCGCCGTACACCGGTTCCGCCATCGGCCAGCACTGGATGTACGCCGGCAAGCACGTCCTGATCATCTTCGACGACCTGTCGAAGCAGGCCGACGCCTACCGCGCCGTGTCGCTGCTGCTGCGCCGCCCGCCGGGCCGCGAGGCCTACCCGGGTGACGTCTTCTACCTGCACTCCCGTCTGCTGGAGCGCTGCGCGAAGCTGTCCGACGACATGGGTGCCGGTTCGATGACCGGTCTGCCGATCGTCGAGACCAAGGCGAACGACGTGTCGGCGTTCATCCCGACCAACGTCATCTCCATCACCGACGGCCAGTGCTTCCTGGAGTCCGACCTGTTCAACGCGGGCCAGCGCCCGGCGCTGAACGTCGGTATCTCGGTCTCCCGCGTCGGTGGCTCCGCCCAGCACAAGGCCATGAAGCAGGTTTCCGGCCGTCTGCGTCTGGACCTGGCCCAGTACCGCGAGCTGGAGGCGTTCGCCGCCTTCGGTTCCGACCTGGACGCCGCTTCGAAGGCTTCGCTGGAGCGCGGCAAGCGCCTGGTCGAGCTGCTGAAGCAGGGCCAGTACCAGCCGATGCCCGTCGAGGAGCAGGTCGTCTCCGTCTGGGCCGGCACCACCGGCAAGATGGACGACGTTCCGGTCGCCGACGTCCGTCGCTTCGAGTCGGAGCTGCTGGAGCACCTGCGCCGCGAGCGCAAGGACCTCCTCACCTCCATCGCCGACGGCGGCAAGATGTCGGACGACACCCTGTCCTCCATCGCGGACGCCATCGCTTCCTTCAAGCGCCAGTTCGAGACCTCGGACGGCAAGCTCCTGGGCGAGGACGCACCGGCCGTCAACGTCTCCAAGTGACGACGGAAGGGACCTGACTCATGGGAGCGCAGCTCCGGGTCTACAAGCGTCGCATCCGTGCCATCACGGCGACCAAGAAGATCACCAAGGCGATGGAGATGATCGCCGCCTCGCGCATCGTCAAGGCGCAGCGCAAGGTGGCGGCATCGATGCCGTACGCGACCGAGCTCACCCGTGCGGTGACCGCGGTGGCGACCGGCTCGAACACCAAGCACGCCCTGACCACCGAGGTCGAGGCGCCGACCCGTGCCGCGATCGTGCTCATCACGAGCGACCGCGGTCTGGCCGGCGGCTACTCCTCGAATGCCATCAAGCAGGCGGAGCGGCTCACCGAGCGGCTGCGCGGCGAGGGCAAGGAGGTCGACACGTACATCGTCGGCCGTAAGGGTCTGGCCTACTACGGCTTCCGCGAGCGCAAGGTCGCGGATTCGTGGACCGGCTTCACCGACAGCCCGGCCTACGCCGACGCCAAGCGCGTCGCGGGGCCGCTGATCGAGGCCATCCAGCTGGAAACGGCCGAGGGTGGCGTCGACGAGCTGCACATCGTCTACACGGAATTCGTGTCGATGATGACGCAGAACCCGGTCGACGGCCGGATGCTGCCGCTCAGCCTCGATCAGGCTCCGGAGGAGACCGGTACGAAGGGCGAGATCCTTCCGCTGTTCGACTTCGAGCCGTCGGCGGAGGACGTCCTCGACGCCCTGCTGCCGCGCTACGTCGAGAGCCGTATCTACAACGCACTGCTGCAGTCGGCCGCTTCTGAGCACGCCGCCCGCCGCCGCGCGATGAAGGCGGCGACCGACAACGCCGGAGACCTCATCAAGAGCCTCTCCCGGCTTGCCAACGCGGCCCGCCAGGCCGAAATCACCCAGGAAATCAGCGAGATCGTCGGTGGCGCGAGCGCCATGGCTGACGCGACCGCGGGGAGTGACAAGTAATGACGACCACTGTTGAGACGGCCGCCGCCACGGGCCGCGTCGCCCGGGTCATCGGCCCGGTCGTCGACGTGGAGTTCCCCGTCGACGCCATGCCCGAGATCTACAACGCGCTGAAGGTCCAGGTCGCCGACCCGGCCGAGGACGGCGCGCTCAAGACCCTGACCCTCGAGGTCGCGCAGCACCTGGGTGACGGCCTCGTCCGTACCATCTCGATGCAGCCGACCGACGGTCTGGTCCGCCAGGCCGCGGTGACCGACACGGGCGAGGGCATCACCGTCCCCGTCGGTGACTTCACCAAGGGCAAGGTGTTCAACACCCTCGGTGAGGTGCTGAACTACCCGGAGGAGAACGCCAACGTCACCGAGCGTTGGCCGATCCACCGCAAGGCGCCTCGCTTCGACGAGCTCGAGTCGAAGACCGAGATGTTCGAGACCGGCGTCAAGGTCATCGACCTTCTCACCCCGTACGTCAAGGGTGGAAAGATCGGTCTGTTCGGTGGTGCCGGTGTCGGTAAGACCGTTCTGATCCAGGAAATGATCTACCGCGTCGCCAACAACCACGACGGTGTGTCGGTGTTCGCGGGCGTCGGTGAGCGTACCCGTGAGGGCAACGACCTCATCGAGGAGATGGCCGACTCCGGCGTCATCGACAAGACGGCGCTCGTCTTCGGCCAGATGGACGAGCCCCCGGGCACCCGTCTGCGCGTCGCCCTGGCCGGTCTGACCATGGCGGAGTACTTCCGCGATGTGCAGAAGCAGGACGTGCTCTTCTTCATCGACAACATCTTCCGGTACACCCAGGCGGGTTCCGAGGTGTCGACCCTGCTCGGCCGTATGCCCTCCGCGGTGGGTTACCAGCCGAACCTGGCCGACGAGATGGGTCTCCTCCAGGAGCGCATCACCTCGACCCGTGGTCACTCGATCACCTCGATGCAGGCGATCTACGTCCCCGCGGACGACCTGACCGACCCGGCGCCGGCGACCACCTTCGCCCACCTCGACGCGACGACGGTTCTTTCCCGTCCGATCTCCGAGAAGGGCATCTACCCGGCCGTGGACCCGCTGGACTCGACGTCCCGCATCCTCGACCCGCGGTACATCGCGGCGGACCACTACGCCACGGCGATGCGCGTCAAGGGGATCCTGCAGAAGTACAAGGACCTCCAGGACATCATCGCGATCCTCGGTATCGACGAGCTGGGCGAGGAGGACAAGCTCGTTGTCCACCGTGCCCGTCGTGTCGAGCGCTTCCTGTCGCAGAACACGCACGTCGCCAAGCAGTTCACCGGCGTCGACGGTTCGGACGTTCCGCTCGACGAGTCGATCGTGGCCTTCAACGCGATCTGCGACGGAGACTACGACCACTTCCCCGAGCAGGCGTTCTTCCTGTGCGGTGGCATCGAGGACCTGAAGGCCAACGCCAAGGAGCTGGGCGTCTCCTGATCCGGCGCGCTCCTCACGGAGCGCATCCGGTTCGCAGGTTTCTAGGAGAGGGGCGGGTGTGTCCCGTCCCTCTCCCCACGCCCATTAGAATTTGACCCAACACCCGGCCGACCCGCCGGGTGGTGACCCGAGGAGCCACCTTGGCTGCTGAGCTGCACGTCGAGCTGGTCGCGGCGGACCGCAATGTCTGGTCCGGCGAGGCCACCCTTGTTGTCGCCCGCACCACGTCCGGCGACATCGGCGTCATGCCCGGTCACCAGCCGCTTCTCGGTGTGCTGGAATCGGGCCCGGTGACCATCCGTACCAGCGACGGCAACACCGTCGTCGCCGCGGTGCACGGCGGTTTCATCTCGTTCGCGGACAACAAGTTGTCCCTGCTGGCCGAGATCGCCGAGCTCGCGGACGAGATTGACGTCCAGCGTGCGGAGCGGGCACTGGAGCGCGCGAAGGCGGAGGCCGATGCGGCCGCCGAGCGTCGCGCTGATGTCCGGCTGCGCGCCGTAACGGGCTGAACGCCCGTCGGAGTTTGATCGTTTGAGTCCCGGGGGGCGACCGCCGGGACTCAGCAGACCTCAGCCGCGGTCCGTGCTGGAATTTTCCAGACCGGGTCGCGGCTGAGGCGATGCGGGTCCTCCCCCAGACTCCGTCTGGGAGGGGCCCCCGGTTTCTCATGTGTATTCGATGAGCGAGGAGGTCGGTGAAGATGCTCCTCGCTCTGCTTGTGAGCGGCCTGGTCGTAACCCTGGTGGTGATCGGGCTGTTTGTCTTCGGGCTGCGCCGCAGGCTCATCCAGCGGTCCGGCGGCACCTTCGACTGCAGCATGCGCTGGGGTGTGTCCGAGGAGCCCGACATCTCCGGCAAGGGCTGGGTGTACGGGGTCGCGCGCTACAGCGGTGACCGGATCGAGTGGTTCCGGGTGTTCTCGTACTCCCCGCGCCCGCGCCGGCTGCTGGAGCGGTCCTCCATCGAGGTCGTCGCCCGCCGCGCCCCGGAGGGCGAGGAGGAGCTGGCGCTGCTCTCCGACGCCGTCGTGCTCGGCTGTGTCCACCGGGGGACCCGCCTGGAGCTGGCGATGAGCGACGACGCGCTGACCGGCTTCCTGGCGTGGCTGGAGGCGGCGCCTCCCGGCCAACGGGTGAATGTGGCCTAAATTCCTTTCCCGTTGCCTGGGGGTCCCCCCGGACGAAGTCTGGGGGAGGGTGAATGTGGCCTAAATTCCTTTCCCGTTGCCTGGGGGTCCCCCCGGACGAAGTCTGGGGGAGGGTGAATGTGGCCTAAATTCCTTTCCCGTTGCCTGGGGGTCCCCCCGGACGAAGTCTGGGGGAGGGTGAATGTGGC
>NZ_JBGBPT010000065.1:0-54943 GCF_041106355.1 Streptomyces sp. BF23-19
GTGCTCACGCCATCACGAACGGCCGAATCGTCACACCGGTCACGGCTGACCAGAGGACTTCAACAAGATCCTGTTACGAGCTCTTACAGGTGCGGGGGCTTATCGTTCGACACGAATCCCTTGCAGATAGCCACCTTTGTAGGTCCCTGGTGGTGGATACCTAGTTACGGCAGGAGCTTCCTTAGGGCGATTCCTGGGGTCATCCATCCATCGCGACCAGGCCAGCACTTTCGGGCTAAGGCGGTACTTGGCTGCTTCCGCAAGTAGTTCCTCAGAGTATTGCTGGCTGGTCACAGCATGAGTTGACGTCTCGGGTGCAGCATCTGCTGTCTCACTGGCCGTATCGGGATCTTGAGAATGTGAGAAATCGTCGGAACCGAGTTGGCGCTCATGGAAATAACGCGGATTGACCACGAATACCACCACCACAATTGGATCAGTGGATGACTTGACTGATTCAGACGCCCCGTCACTGGCTGGTGTTCTCTGCCGATCTCCCTCCTTCATGATACTTGAAACTCTCCCTTTAGTGTAACTCTCTGTAGTGATGTATGCAACAAGGAAAGAGGTTCCATCTGCCCGATCGGGTGAATTTTGTACCTGAAGTGGCCGAGTGTAAGTTACTGCCCTCGTTCGAGGGGAAGCCTCATCGAAAATCTGTTATCCGCAGGAGTGAACACGTGTGCAATGAGTGCTCCTCGGGCGGAGCGGACAAGTTCGATGAGAGCGATGCAGAAGCCATCGCAGTTCTCTTGCTGAAAGACCCGAAATGGCGGGTGCGTGCGGTGGAGAGAATCGACCTCACGAGTGCGAGCTGGTGTGATCGCCGGCGATCCGTTCATGTGAAGGCGCTTGAATCTTTCCTTCCTTCGGAGTTTGTGAGCGGGCGTAAGAGGGCTCGCCTTTATGTTCCGATTGGAAGCTTCCCTAAAGGGCCGCTGCTCGATTTTAGCGTGAGTGTGGCGGGAGCCCCGGCCTTCTTGCTGCCACGCAATGAACACGCTCGAATTCATGTGGAATATGTAAAATTCCTCGCTGCTCAAGCGGGTATTACGGTAAGGCCGAGTCTTGAGTCGCTACTCGCAGCCATCTTCGGATTCGCCTCGAATCCATGGGAAGTGTTTTTGCAGTCAGAGTCGAACCCATCTAAAGGGGTAATTAATAGTCTGCTGTGTAATTACTTCAAGAAAAATGGCCTACCAGGCTGGAATGGGGGGCCTGTTGCGGTCGAGGTCGTCGAAACATGGGCCTCGGCTGTAGATGCGATTCAGAAGCTGGTGCGGGAGCGAGCGCCAGAGAATGTGCTAAGTGCGGCCGAGAATCCACTTCTCGCCCTGCCTCATCTCGAACCACACTTGCTGCCTAATCCCCAAACGGTTGTAGATCTCCTTTCGGAGCTGAAAGACTTCCTTACGGCGGTATGGGTGAAATCCGCATCCCCAACTCCAGATACGTCCAAGGGGGCATCGAACCAGCTCCTGGATTTCTATGCGTCGAGCGGGAATCACTGGAGCGCGATCGCGGAGTGCACCGTTCCCCTCCTTGAACCATTCATGATTAAAACTTCAGAACGGAGATCGCTTGGTCTTAAGTCTGGCCACATGGCTAGCCAAAAGGTCTCGAAGCAGCTTGTGACCTTCAATGACGCCTACTCGAACCATGTGAGTGTTCGGGTGCTCGACACGAACGTTGAGGTTGTCTCTCCGCAGGCAACGGTTCTTGATGAAAAGCGGGATCCAATCGACCTAACGCCGGACTATAAGCGAGCTACGCCAGAATTGCTGTCGTTCTATGATGCAGATCCTCACCGCCCGGCTCGGATCTGGCTAAACCTTCCCCTTCAAGCGAGCCTACCGGCACGAGTAAGCCGACTCGTCATCCTCACATTGACAGTAACAGCCTTGGTTGCCTTCTGCTTCTTTGTATTCAACTGGCTCGGAGTTGGGGGAAGTCAGGCGATGACAGGAGCAGATATTGCTGTCATCCTCGTTCCGTCTGCCATTGCAGCCTCCTTGCTCATTGTGCGGGAGGTTTCGACGCTCAGTACTGAAATCAACAAGGGGTGGACTCTCGCTACGGGCGGAGTGCTCATGGTTCTGTGGTTTTCGACCCTGATTGCCTACGGTCTGAGTGCCATCAACTGGGGAAAGTGAACAGCATGGTGCAAACTGCGGATGAGAAGAACGACAAGATCGACCGGAATCTGTCAGGTGTAGCAACGACCCTGGCTGGTGTCTTCGTCGCGATCGCCGGCGTAGGAACAGCGTTCGGGTTGACGCAGGACTCCTTGCTGACAGCCGTAAACAACGATACCTTGCGGTTTCTCGGAGTGGCTGCTCTTGCGCTTCTTGCCATTGGTATGAGCATTTGGTCCCTATTTCAGGGGGCAGACGCAACCGGGAACCGCAGGCAAAGCCTCATGCTCGGCCTCGGCGTCTTCTTCTACCTTGGCTCCTTGCTCCTTGCTATCACCGGAGTCGCAGAGTATGCAACGGGCAATGGACGGCCGAACGTAACTAAGCTGTCGATCGTGCCGGGATCGCCAAAAAAGGTCAGCTTCACGGTGCATGCCGATGGAGTCCAAGGCAGCAAAATGCTCATCGTAGAGGCTGAAGCGTTTGATGGAGAAAAGACGTTGAACGGTGGCGTGCTCTTCCGAAGCGTCCTGCATGCTGACGGCAACGGTGACATTGAGCAGTCAATCGAGTTCGTAATGGAACGCAACGACGCTACGCGGCTGACAATCCGGGCTTTTCCGGACCACGGGGACAAGGATGGTCCGACATGCGAATCCAGCACCACTCATGACAAGCTGGGGTGTGCAACGGTCTTCTTCTCAAAGTCGTAGTCAACCCCAAAATGGCTACCTTGGTGGGTCAAGCTGTCTCGCATAGAGCGAATATGGCAGCTTGCCCGACAGTAGCCTCAGTTCTTTCTGCTGTTGCCATGGAGCGGGCAAGGTCGGCTACGCGGTATTGCAGTGTGGGATTACCGCCAAAGTTGATCAACGCAGATCTTGCTTGTTCTGTAAGTTCTTCCTTTTCGAGAACCTCGGCGCCGTCCTTAAGTGCACAGCCGCGTGCTACAACGGTACGGGCGTCATTCATGTCCAGGTCGGACAGGGCTCCCGCGGCGATAGAGCTTATGCTCTCGTTGACATCGGCGGTGAAATCATCAGCCTGCGGTGGAATAACTATCTCGTGGGCAGGGGTGGTCAGAACCCTCGTGCCGTCTGACTCGACATCAAGAGTACGAACAGTTCTCCCTATGCTCCGCCCTGCGTCATCCAGTAATGATGCAGAAGAAGAACCAGGGCATTGAGGAGCCAAAACAGCCACCGCAGCCGTGAGCAAGGCTGGGGCAATGACGCGGCGGATTTTGGTGGGAGACATCATGGGGATCAACTCCCAACTTCATCCCGTTGCTTCCAGCCTGACACGGCAGAGGCAACGACACATCTCGACTCCCTCTTCACGTAGAGCCACGAGCGCGAGCCTCAGTGCTGATCGTTCCGAGGATGCTCTGGTCAAGCACGACCAGCAGCGGCGGTCCAGATAGAAGCCGATCGTCTCCGCCAGTGATCGACACTAAGCTTGCTGTCAGCCCGTGCCGGACTGGAGTGTGCGGGATAGGCCTGGGTGCCCCCGCTCCGGCGGGGACGCAGTACGACCCGGGCCGCAGCGCCCCGGGTGGCTCTCGTGTGACCCATCCGGGGCCTACGCTCACTCGGAGCCGGAGAAGATCTTGGACACCGGCAAGTAGCAGTGTCCCGTCTGACTGGCATGACCCTTCTTGCGGTCCAGGAGGTCGTCCAGCCTGATGCGCTGGTCGAGGACGGCCATGAAGTCGCTGCCGTCCATGGTGATGAAGGGTGTGCTGTAGCTGTAGGCGGCCAGGGCATCGGCGCTATAGCCGCTCATGCTGACGTAGAGCCCAAGCGTGTTCTTGCCCTTGCGCTCGATGTTGGCCTTGAACACGTCAAGCTGCCTGCGGCCGATGGCCTCCTTCCACCACTTGGCTTCGAGCACGTAGTGGTCCGTGTTGAAGGAGAAGGCGCCATCGATCTGTTCATGATCGAGGCTGTAGGACGCCCGCGGCTCCAGGTCGTACAGCGCAAACAGCTCGTTGATGAAGCCCTCGAAGGCGGTTCCCCGCTTGTGTGGGTCGCCGGCTGAGTGCATCAAGAGGAATCGCTGCTTCAGATCCTCGTGAGACTGGGCGAACGCCCGTCCGTCCTGAGCCTTCTTGGCGCTCTCAGTGATGGCAGCGGTATGTGCTTCGTGCTCTTGGATGACCTCTTGTTGTTTGGCCGTCCAGCGACGCAACTCCGTCACAGCCGCTGCGGCCTTGGCCACCATGTCGTCGCCGTCGACCTGGTTCATCAGGTTCGGGAAGGTATCCATGGCGGTGATGTCGAGCATCAGCGCGATGGTCAGATCGAGGTAGCGAACTTCGTTGGCTCGCAGGAGGTTGACCACCTGGCCGGACACTTCACGTTTGGTGGCCCCGAAGTCCAGCCGTGCCAACAGCTCGCTGTGGTCTTGCGGCATCCCTCGGAGGTACAGCTCAAACGGCTTCTTGTTCCAGAAGATCAGCGTCAGGGCCTCAACGAGAGCCAGGTACGCGCTGGGGTTAACCGTCTTCTTGCGAGCACCGTTGTGCATCCGTCCCCCTCCTGCGGGCCACCACTCAAGGTCACCGGGCAGTAACGGTAGCGCGGCGCAGGCTGATGATCTGCCCCTACGAGCAGATTCGATGCGCCGGTCCGCGATGCCACTGGAGGGCCCTGTAAATCAACGAGGCATGCGCAACACTGCGGATGATCAAGTAGCCGATCGGCGCGCATGCCGGCTTCCTAGAAGCTCAGGTGCCCTCGTGGGGCACACCAGGACTGAGCCCCGACGTGTCACCGGTTTGTCACACACCCCAGCCTGCACCCCGGGAGACAACCCTCTGACCTGGACGTTTGCCAGGCTGTGTGGACTGGACGGACGAGAACGACTGGGCGTCGGCTACTGGGGGTCAAGGGGTCGCAGGTTCAAATCCTGTCGTCCCGACTCGAAAGAGTCGCAGATCAGGGGGCGCTTCAGAGAGATCTGAAGCGGCCCCTGACTCGTTTTCGGGCCTCCGGGTGGGCCGTGTGCGGCACGGCCTCCTCGTGGGCGATGGTGCCTGCCGTGACGTGGGCGTTGATACCGGCTTCGAGGGTCTGCATGCCGTCACGGTGGCTGGTCGAGATCATGTTGCGGATCGCCGACGTGCCCACCAGGACCTCGAAGGCGGCCACCCGGCCCCGCCGCTGCGGGGGATGCGGGTCCGGTTGAGGGCGCCGGACCGGAGTGTGCGCCAATTGCAGCCGGGTCTGCGGCTGTTGCCCGGCCGGGAAGACGTCCACGATGCGGTCCGGCGTCTGCGACGCGTCGTTGGTGTGCAGGGTGGCGAGCACCAGGTGCCTGGTCTCGGCGCCGCCTGGTGCACGTGTCACCCTGGTCCCGAGTCGACGGCGGGTGACGGTGCGCGTCGGGATCGGGGGGAAGAACGTGGCGGACCGGGAGACACCGGAGGATCGGCTCGGCGGATACGCCGACGTACTGCGGCAGGCGAGCGCCACGGGACGTCGCCTCACCCGGACCGAGCTGGAGTCCCGCCGCGCCCAGGGGCAGCTGGCGGCCGAGACGGGCCTACCGTTGCGCGGGCTCATACGGGACCACCTGGCGGCCGCCCAGAGCGTCCGGACGCGATCGCAGGCGCCGTTGCTGGCCTTGGTCGAACAGGCGGTGGACGCGTTCGTCGAGGGGTACGAGCGGTCCCAGCGCCAGGCGGTCCGTCAGGAGGAGTCGGCCCGGCGCGAGTTCATCGACGACCTGCTGTACGGGCGCAGCGGGCTGGGCCTGCTGGCGGAACGGGCCGAACGGTTCGGGCTGCGCCTGTCGCAGGCCCACGCGGTGGCCGTGGCCGCCGGCCCCGAACCGTACGGGGACGGCTACCCCGTGGCGCGCCGCATCGAGGAGGCGGTCCTCGGCCGGTTCGGGAACCGGCACGTCCTGCTGGCCACCAAGGACGGCAGCCTCATCTGCGTGGCGCCCGGCGACCAGCCCGATGTCCTGGCCTACTTCGCCAAGCAGGCACACGCGGCGACGGACGGCGGGCGGGTCGCCATCGGCCGCTCGCACCCGGGCCCCGGCGGGGTCGTCCACTCGTACGAGGAGGCCCTCAACGCCCTCGATCTCGCCGAGCGGATGGGCCTGGAGGGGCCGGTGCTGCATGCCAGTGACCTCCTGGTCTACCCGGTCCTCAGCCGCGACCGGCAAGCCATGGCCGACCTCGTGGAGAGTGTCCTGGGCCCGCTCCACCAGGCACGCGGCGGCCACAAGCCCCTGCTGGACACCCTCATCGCCTACTTCGACAGCGGCTGCGTGGCCACGGAGGCCGCCCGCCGGCTCTCGCTGAGCGTGCGCGCCCTGACGTACCGGCTCGGGCGCATCCACACCCTCACCGGTGCGGACCCGGCGGACCCGGCGGACCGGTACACCCTCCAGACCGCGGTGATCGGCTCACGGCTGCTGGGCTGGCCCGACGCCACGGCCTGACCCCGACCCCGCGCCACCGAGAGGGGGAAGCCGCCGACGTTCGATGTCCCGGTGCCACCGACCGCCGGGACACGCTTCCGCACCACGGCGTCAAAGAAGCGTAAAGATTGCCGGAGGCAGGCAATGTGCGGCACCTCCGTGCGCCGGCACGATGCCCTTGTCCGGCGGTGATGCCGGCCGAGTGGGGAGGTGCTCATGGACTTGTTTCTGGGTCTCGGCATCGGGGGAATCGTCCTGCTGGCCGCCTCGCTGGTGTTCGACGGGGTCCTCGAAGGTGTCTTCGACGGTGCCCTGGACGGACTGTTCGACGGGTGGCTGTCGCTCCCGGTGATCGCGGGCTTCGTCTCGATGCTCGGTTTCACGGGGGCGATCGTGCTCGGGACCACGGGTCTCGGGCCGGGAGCGGCAGCCGCCGCCGGGGCCGTGGCCGGTGCGGGGGCCGGCTGGTCGACGTACCGGCTGAGCCTGGCCCTCGCCCGGGACGGCAGCG
This sequence comes from Streptomyces sp. BF23-19, assembly GCF_041106355.1. Taxonomy (NCBI): domain Bacteria; kingdom Bacillati; phylum Actinomycetota; class Actinomycetes; order Kitasatosporales; family Streptomycetaceae; genus Streptomyces; species Streptomyces sp. BF23-19. Next base: position 7,081 of record NZ_JBGBPT010000065.1, read on the forward strand.
GGGCCGCCCCGCGCCACGGCGAGCTCGTCGGGTCGGCCGGGACCGTGGTCACCGCCATCCCCGCGGGCGGGTACGGCGAGGTCATGCTGCGGCTGGGCGGTCAGCCGGTCAAGTACGCCGCGACCGCCGACGGGCCGGTCGCCCTCGGGGCCGAGGTGTGGGTGACGGCGACACCGTCATCGACGTCGGTCGGCGTGCGCGCCGTCGAACGCTGACCCGAGCTCAGCGCCGAGCTCGGCGCCGACCTCAGCGCCTACCCGAGCGCCTCACCTTCACATCCACCACCGATCTGCCCTCGTGAGCGCGGGCAGGGGGGATCCACCATGAGTTCAGTCGTCGTTCCGGTCGTGGGAGTGGTCGTACTCCTCGTGCTGCTCGCACTGGTCGTCGTCACCCGCTACAAGGTCGCCGGTCCCAGCGAGGCCTTCCTCATCACGGGCCGACGCGGCAAGAAGTCCACCGATCCGGCCACCGGACAGATCTTCACCGACACCAGCGGTCAGAAGGTCGTGGTCGGCGGCGGGGTGTTCGTCGTGCCCTTCGTCCAGCAGCGCTACACCCTCGACCTGTCCAGCCGGCACATCCCGATCGCCGTGCGCGGAGCGGTCACGCTGCGCGGCATCAAGGCGAACCTCGAAGGCGTGGCGATCGTCAAGGTCGGCGGCAACGAGGACGCCATCCGCGCCGCCGCCCAGCGTTTCCTCCAGCAGCAGGACGGCATCGTCGGCTTCACCCAGGAGGTGCTCTCCGGTGCGCTGCGGGCCATCGTCGGCCGGATGTCGGTCGAGGACATCATCCGTGACCGGGCCGCCTTCGCCGGGCAGGTGGCGGAGGAGGCCGAGGCCAGCCTCTCCGGGCAGGGCCTGGTCCTGGACGCCTTCCAGATCCAGGACATCACCACCGAGGGCTCCTACCTGGAGGACCTCGGCCGCCCCGAGGCCGCCCGTGCCAAGCAGGAGGCCGACATCGCCGAGGCCAACGCCCGCCGGGCCGCCGAACAGGCCCGGCTGAAGGCCGAGGAGGAGATCGCGGTCGCGCAGCGCACCCTGTACCTGCGCCAGGCCGAGATCAAGGCCGAGACCGACGCCGCGGCCGCCCGGGCGAACGCCGCCGGCCCGCTGGCCGACGCCGACCGGCAGCAGCAGATCCTGGCCGAGCAGGAGAAGGTGGCCGAACGGCAGGCCGCGCTGACCGATCGACAGCTGGACACCGAGGTCCGCAAGCCGGCCGATGCCCGGCGCTACCAGGCGGAGCAGGAGGCCGAGGCGCTGCGCGTGGCCCGCGTGAAGCAGGCCGAGGCCGAGCGCCTCGCCGCCATCGCCGCCGCCCAGGCGGAGGCCGAGCGGGCCCGTCTGACGGGTGAGGGCGAGAAGCAGCGTCGCTCCGCCCTCGCCGAGGCCGAGGCCATCGAGGGCGCCAAGCGCGGTGAGGCCGAACGCGCCCGCCGTGCGGCCATCGCCGAAGCGGTACGGCTGGAGGGCGACGCGGAGGCGGCGGCGATCGCGGCCAAGGGCGCGGCCGAGGCCGGGGCGATGCAGAAGAAGGCCGACGCCTTCGAGAGCTACGGTGACGCGGCGATGGTCCAGATGCTGGTCGAGGTGCTCCCGCAGGTGGTCGCCAAGGCGGCCGAACCGCTCGGCGCCATCGACAAGATGACCGTCATCTCCACCGACGGCGCGAACCGGCTGTCCCGTACCGTCGCCGAGAACGTCGCCCAGGGCATGGAGCTGATCGGCTCCACCACGGGCGTCGACCTGACCCAGCTCCTCAAGGGCCTCGCCGCGAGCAGGTCGGCGACGTCCACCCCCGAGCCGGTCCCGGTCAACGGCAAGATCGCGATCAGCGACTGACGTAGGGCGTGGCCCTCGCCACCGGCCGACCGCGACTCCCGAAGATCCGCGGTCAGCCGGTGGCGGCCAGTTCGCCGCTGAGGGTCCGGTGCAGACGGGCGCTGGGCTCGTTCAGCCCGGTGATCCGGACGCTCTTGCCGCGCTGTGCGTACCGGTGCTCGATCGCGTCCAGCGCGGCGACCGAGGAGGCGTCCCAGATGTGCGCGGCGGACAGGTCGATGACGACCTCGGCGGGGTCGCCCGCGTAGTCGAAGCGGCCCACGAGCTCATTGGAGAAGGCGAAGAACAGCTCTCCGGTCACGGTGTAGACGACCCGGCCGCCGTCCGGGTCGGTGACCGCGGTGACGTCGGCGAGCGTGGCGACCCGCTTGGCGAAGACGACCACCGCCGTGACGGATCCCACCACGACGCCCACCGCGAGGTTGTGGGTGGCGACCACGCAGGCCACGGTCAGCACCATGACGGTGATCTCGCCCGCCGGCATCCGTCGGAGCGTCGCGGGCGCGACGGAATGCCAGTCGAAGGTCGCGAAGCAGACCATGACCATGACGGCGACCAGGGCGGCCATCGGGATGTCGGAGACGACCGGGCCGAAGACGATGCACAGCACCATCAGGAACACGCCCGCGAGGAAGGTGGAGAGCCGGGTCCGGGCGCCGGAGACCTTCACGTTGATCATGGTCTGGCCGATCATCGCGCAGCCGCCCATACCGCCGAGGAAGCCGGTCACGATGTTCGCGACGCCCTGCCCGACGGACTCCCGGGTCTTGGAGGACCGGGTGTCGGTGATCTCGTCGACCAGCTTCGCCGTCATCAGGGACTCCATCAGCCCGACGAGTGCCATGGCGAAGGCGTACGGGGCGACCGTGGTCAGCGTGTCGAGCGTGAACGGTACGTCGGGCAGCCCGGGGACCGGGAGCGAGGAGGGCAGCGCGCCCTTGTCCCCGACGGTCGGTACCGCGATGCCCGCGGCGACGGTGATCACCGTGAGGACGACGATCGCCACCAGCGGGGCCGGCACGGCGGTGGTGATCCTCGGGAACAGCACCGTGAGCGCCAGTCCGGCCGCCAGCAGCGGGTAGACGGCCCACGGCACGTTCCGCAGCTCCGGCACCTGGGCCATGAAGACCAGGATGGCGAGCGAGTTGACGAAGCCGACCATCACCGAGCGCGGGATGAACCGCATCAGCTTGCCCACGCCCAGCAGGCCGAGCGCGATCTGGAACACCCCGGCCAGGATCACCGCCGCGACCAGGTACCCGAACCCGTGCTCCCGGTTCAGCGGTGCGATCACCAGGGCCACCGCACCGGTGGCGGCGGAGATCATCGCGGGCCGCCCGCCGACGACGGAGATGGTGACGGCCATGGTGAACGAGGCGAACAGGCCGATCGCCGGATCCACCCCGGCGATGATCGAGAACGAGATCGCCTCCGGGATCAGCGCCAGGGCGACCACCAGCCCGCCCAGCGCCTCGGTGCGCAGCACCTTCGGCGAAAGCCAGGACGGGCGGAAGCCGCGCAGTCGCGCGGATATGGACACAGCGGAGTGGGACAAGGGGAGCAGACCTGTCGGACGGGCGTACGGGGAGAGGGAACGACCCAAGGTACAGCGCGGTCCCGGGTCGCCCGTCACCCGTCACGCGCTCGTAGGACGCCGACACCCGGCGGAGCGGAACTCTCCGCTCAGGTCACCCCGACCACGGCAGGTACCCGGGCGAACCGTCCGGTGCACCCACGCTCAATCAAACCTGCCCACTCCGTTAACATGTTCGACCTGACAATGTTCACGTTGGACCACGATAAGCGGCCGGAAATTGACATCAACGATATCGCGGGTTCTCTCTCGAATAGGCGACGGCACTAGCCCCGCCGGGCGGCCTCGACCGCGGGCCCTGCTCTGGGCCGTGGTCAGCGTGATCGCCGTCGGATTCCTCGTCGCACTGGAGCTGGCCGCGCGCTGGTACGACGTACCGGGCCCGATCACCGCCCAGGCACGAGAGGTGATTTTCGCCCCCAAGTCGGGGACCGTGCTGTACGCCAGCATGGCGCTGATGATGGTGGTGCTCACCTGGCGACAGCGGTTCATCGGGCTCGCCGCCGCGATCGGCATCGACCTCGTCCTCTGGCTCGTACGGTGGGCGCTCGGCGCCCAGATGATGTTCGGCACCGGCGCACTGTGGGTGACCTTGGCCTGGGCCGTCATCGCCGTCACGCGCCGGACCGGCAGCGAGCGCCTCCTGCTGCTCAAAGGCGTGGGACTGGCCCTGCTGCTGGTGACCGGCCGCAAGACCGGCTACACCTGGCTGTTCATCACCTCCGAGACCCGCCCGACGGTGCTCGACCAGTACGTGGCGACCGCCGACCACGCGCTGGGCAACCCGTCGTGGGTGGTGGGCCGGATCGTCGAGGCCACCGGCACGGTCGGCTTCCGCGTCCTGGAGTTCGTCTACATCCAGCTCGCGGTGGCCGCGGTCGCCGTCGCGCTGTACCAGCTGCGCCACGTGGCGACCCTGCGCCGCTTCCCGAGCCACCACCTGGTGCGCACCTTCCTGGTCATCGGCCTGCTCGGGCCCGGCATCTACATGATCTTCCCGGTGGTCGGGCCGATCTTCGCGTACGGCGCCGACGGCGGACAGTGGGCGATGGCCGACCTCTGGCCGAACACGCCGCCGCCGCTCGGTGCCCCCGGCCCGATGCCCTTCGACGAGTTCACCCCGCGCAACTGCATGCCCAGCCTGCACACGGCATGGGCCACCGCGATCTTCATCCATTCCCGCAAGGCCCCGCGGGCGCTGCGCTACGCCGGCACCTTCTGGCTGATCGCCACGCTCGGCGCCACGCTGGGCTTCGGCTACCACTACGGCGCGGACATCATCGCCGGTGTGGTCTTCACGGTCACGATCGAGACGGGGCTGCGCTCGCTCGCCCGCGGCTGGGACCGGCCCGGCGTCCTGCTGACCGGCTACGGCTTCGCGGTGTTCGTCGCGTACCTGGTCTCGTACCGCTATCTGTCGACGCAGCTGGCCGCGTACCCGTGGGTGTTCGGGCCGCTGCTGCTCCTGGCGATGGGCTCGGTGATCTACGGCTACGTCCGGACCACCAGGCTGTGGGAACGCCAGGACGCGGCCGCCGCGGGAGCGCGGGTGCCGGAACCACGACGCGAGCCGCAGCCCGAACTGGTGTGAGCGCGCGGGGTGCCCGGACCGGCCGACCCCGCCGTGCCCGCGCCGGGCGAATTCCGGTGGAGCCGATGATCGGCGCCGAGTAGGGTCGGCCCGTCGTGATGGACCGGGGGACGGGCGGGTCGGGCATGGAGCGGGCGAACGCGTCGGCGGAACTCGTGGGGGAGCGGGTCCGACTGGAGCCGCTGGAGCCGCGGCACCACGACCCACTGTGCGAGGCGGTCCGGGACGGCAGCCTGTGGGAGCTCGTGGTGACGACCGTCCCACACCCGGACGACGTCCGCGGTTTCATCGAGGACGCGATGACGGCCCGCGCCGAGGGCACGCAGATCCCCTACGCGACCGTGGACGCGGCGACGGGCCGGGTCGTCGGCTCGACCCGACTGATGACGATCAACACCGCACAGCGGCGGCTGGAGATCGGCTGGACCTTTCTCGCGCGGTCCTGGCAGGGAACCGGCGTCAACACCGAGGCGAAGGCGCTGATGCTGACGCACGCCTTCGAGACGATGGAGATGAACCGCGTCGAGCTGCTCACCGATGTACGGAACGCGAGGTCACGGGCGGCGATCGCCGGACTGGGCGCCACGCACGAGGGGGTGCTGCGACAGCACATGGTCATGCGGGACGGCTGGATCCGCGACACGGCGGTGTACAGCATCACCCGGCCGGAATGGCCGCGGGTGAAGAGCGCGCTGGAGGCACGCCGGGCGGGCCGGCTCGGCGCGCGCACCGCAGCGTCCGGATGATCGGCGTCGCCGACGGAGTGGACACCGGCGGCCGGCAACACCGTCAAGGCCGCCGCGACCGCGGTGAGCGGGTCCGGCACGATCGGGGCACGCGGACGGGGCCGACGGTACAGCTGTCGGCCCCGTCGCTCGGCGGGAGGGATCAGCAGGTGCCGGCCGGCCGCTCCCGGACCACCAGGTCGGTGGAGCCGGTGGTCGCGTCCAGCCAGGTGACCTGGCGGCCGGAGCCTGCCGCCGGGTAGCTCTGCTCACCGCGGTTGCAGGAGACCCGTTCGCGGCGGGAGCCGTCGGTGGTCAGCTGCCACAGCTTGGGCAGCGACTCGTTGCGGTAGCGCGTGTCGGGCGTCTGGGCGACGAGGGTCAGCGCGTCCTGCGAGACCGTCAGGTCGGAGGCGACGAAGGCGCCCGGCTTGTGCTCGCTGCTGACGATGAAGGCGCCGCGGCCGTCCAGGCCGGAGCTGATGACCGACGTCAGACCGCCGTCGCTCTCGTCGGTGTCGGCCAGCCAGAACACGTTCTTGCCGTTGATACCGGTCTGGCCGAGGCTCACCGGCTCGTCGAGCTGCTCCGTCATGACCGCCTTGCCGGTGACGAGGTCGACGACCTCCACGCCCAGCCGGTAGGAACCGCCCTCCGGGTAGAGCTTCGCGTAGGCGATCTTGTTGTCACTGATGGAGGGGAGAGCGGTCAGGGTGTTCCACCTCTTCCCGTCGGTGAAGACCGGGGCCTTGTCGGTGGGGCGCAGGTAGCCGACGTGCCGGCCGCCGAGGATGTCGTACTCCTCGAACACGACCGTGTTCTTCTCCACCCGCAGGCCCCCGACGCCGGTCACGGAGCTGTACAGGGTCTTGATCGGGCCGCCCGCCACGGGGCGGGAGAGGACGTCGACCGAGGTCGGGCCGTACGCCGTCCACACCACGGTCTTGCCGTCCGTCGCCGGGGCGGTGTGGTAGCGGCCGTCGTTGGGGCTGATCACCTTCGGGGCGCCCTTGCCGTCCAGGCGGCCGGCGTACACCGAGTAGGGCTCGGAGCCGTCGTCGTTGGACTTGGACGCCGTCCACCAGCCGCCGCCCGCACCCACTCCGGAGTCGGTGGTGTTCAGCTTGCCGAAGAGGGTGTCGGTGTCGACGCCGAGGGCCTGCTCCCAACCGGGGACGATGCCATGGGCGTTGAACGACCGCTTGACCGCGTTCTGCTGGCCGGCGGTCGCGCCCAGCGCCTTGGCCGCCGCGAGCACCGCGCCCCGGGCCTCGGTGAACCCGTCGATCGGCGTCATGTACTCGGTGACGGCCTTGTACACGATCTTGTCCGCCAGGGCGCCGCCCAGGTCCTCGCGCATGTCCCACAGCGCGCCGGAGAAGATCGTCGAGTTCAGGTGCACGCCGCCGTTGTCGGTGGCGAACGAGACGCCCAGGAAGCTCTTCGAGGTGGTGGCCCCGTCGTTGAGGTCGCGCAGGGCGCATTCGGCGGCGGCCTTCGTGCGGCACAGGTCCTCGCCGATCAGGCCGGCGGTCGGATCGCCCATCGGCGTCCCGTTCGCGGTGACGTCGATCGCGTTGCCGAAGTAGTCGGCCAGGGCCTCGTTCAGGGCGCCGGACTGGCCCGCGTAGACCAGGTTCGCCGTGTGCTCGATGACGCCGTGGGTCATCTCGTGGCCGACGACGTCCGTATCGGCCGACATCGGCTTGAACTCCGTGTCCCCGATGCCGTAGACCATCTTGGTCCCGTCCCAGAACGCGTTGGCGTAGGGCTGGCCGTAGTACGTCACGCCGACCAGGGAGTTGACGGCCCCGCCGTTCCCGTCGAGGCTGTCGCGCCCGAGGTTCTTCTTGTAGAAGTCGTAGACCTGGCCCGCGTTCCAGTGGGCGTCCACGGCTCCCGAGTCCGTCGCCGCGGCACCGAAGGAGGTGGTCGGGGAGGAGAACATCGTGATGCCGGAGGGCCACCTGCCCGAGGTCTCCGACACCGACTTGCCGCGGGCGTCCCACGTGGACAGCAGGCTCTTGCTCGTGGCGCGCATCCGGCCCGCGTCCGCGAGGAGGTAGCTGCCGGCCGCCGGGTCGTAGGCGATGTCCAGCGAGGCCGCGGCGCCGCTGAGTCGGGCTCCGGAACCGGTTTCCGGGACCAGGTTCGCGGGAGCGGCCGGCGGGCCGGCCGCCGTCGGGCTCTCGGTGAACTCACCGGCCGCCGGGGCCGCGGGGGCCGCCATCGTCTTCAGCGCGCTGTACTGGAGCGCCGGGTAGCCCGAGCGGGCGTCCACGTACACCTCGTCCACGACCGGTGCCCCGGTGCCGGGCGCGGTGCCGCGCACGGTGACGCGGTAGGCGAGGACGCCGGCCCCCTTGGGCAGGACGACGAGCCCCTTGGCCTCACCGGTCATGCCGGTGGCCGCCGGATCACCGGACTCGGACCGCGGTGCCTGGCCCTTGTCGAGGGCCGCTCCCAGCCGGCGGGCCGTGGCGGCCACCGCGCGGCGGACCGCGACGTCCTCGGTGACCTGGGGGGTCACCTCGGTGCTGAGAGCGGTGAAGTAGTGCCCCGAGGTGCCGGTGACCACGCGCTTGCCGTCCTGCTTCTGCATGCGCACGACGTACTGGCCGCCCAGGACGGGGACACCGCGATGCTTCTGCTGCAGCCGGACCGTCTCGTCCTTGGACCCGGTGGTCGTCGCCGTCAGGGGGACGAGGTCGCTGCCCGCCCGGGGGATCTTGTAGCGGCTCTTGTTCGCGGCGAGGTGCTGCCGTGCCGCGTCGGCCGGGGCGGCCTTGGCGTCCACGGGCTCCCGTATGTCCTCGACGAGCACCGGGGTCGCGGTTCCCTGGCCGGGTAAGGCGTTCGAGGGGCCGGGGTCCGAGGCCCACGCCGGCGACGCCTGCAAGGTCATTGCGGCGGCCAGCAGAACCGCGATCGCTCCGGCGGAGCGGAGGTCTTTCCGCCATATCTGTCGTGCGGCAGGGGTGGATGCCGTCGAACCTGCGCTGAGCTCGGGCAAGGGGTCTCCTCAACCATGAGTGCCTGATGCATTGCTGTGAGTTGCCGCCATGCAAGCGGCGCGGACGGCTCCCGACCAGAGCCGGGACCCCCTCAGAAGTGGCCATGCACACTTGTGGGGGCTCTGTGAAGGCGGTCAAAATCCCCGGCATGATCGAAACCGACCCGCATGACAGGACTCCGGCCCGCACGCAGGAAGACAGCCGGCCGGTGACGCACACGGCCGCCGATCCGGCCTCCGTGCTGCGCGTACTCATCCAGCGCAGGCAAGCCCTCCTGCACCAGGAGTCGGCCGACCTCAATTCCCTGCGCTCCTACGCCGACCGGCTGGCCCACCGGCTTCCGCCGCAGCCCGCGCCACCCCCCGACTCTCCGGCCGGCATCGAGATCCTCACCGGCACCGAAGCGGCCCGGGCCCGCCTCGACACCCTGCTCGATGCCGCGGAGACGGAGGTGCTGATCCTCGACCGCACGGCAAGGGCACCGGAGGCTCCCGGACGGGAGGAGGCCGCGGAGGCCGCGGAGGCCGGGGCGGTCGGCTGGGACCGCATACGCCGCCTGCTGGCGCGCGGCGTCGTCGTACGGACCGTCACCGACCGGCGCGGCACCGACTTCCCGGACCGGGCGAAGGAGCTGATCGCCCTCACCGGACTCGGCCTCCAGGCCCGGATCGGCCGGCGCCTGCCCACAGGCCTGGTCCTCGTGGACCGGCGTACCTGCCTGCTGCCCCCGCAGCCTGGCAGCGACGACCTGGCCGACGGAGTGGACGGAGCCGGCGGAGCGGCCCTGCTGCTCGGCGACTCCCTGGTGCACCGGGCCGCGCTGCCCCTGTTCGAGTCCCTGTGGGCGCGCGCCACCCCCGTGGGCAGCCCTGGCAGCCCGCTCGTCGCGGACCAACGGGAGCTGCTCGGGCTGCTCGCCTCCGGTCTGAAGGACGAGACCATCGCGCGTCGGCTCGGGGTGCACGTGCACACCGCCCGCCGGCGGATCACCCGCATGCTGGAGGAACTCGGTGCCGACACCCGCTTCCAGGCCGGCGTCCAGGCCGCCATCCGCGGCTGGCTGCAGCCGCACCCCGACCCGGACGGCGAGGCAGGGGGGCCGGTAGGTCACTTCACGGGGTCCGGCGCCTCCGCTCCGGCCGCGGGTCGGGCCGCACCCCACGATCTCCTGCTGCGCCCGCTCCACCCCGAGCCGGGCTCGTACCGTGAGCTGCGCGGGGGCGAGGCGGTGGACCCGGCACGGCGCCGTTGAGCGGAGCTCACCGACCGCGGCCGGCGGAGCGGCGGGTCAGGCCGTCCCGCTCCGGCTACACGTCGGTGGTCGGCCGGCGGCGACGCCTGACCAGAGCGCCCGCACCGGCCAGTGCGGCGCCAGGACGCGCAAGGTCATCTCGCGGCCCGCGGCGTCGACGCGCTGGATCGTGGCGCTGATGTCGACGCGGTCCCGGTCGGCGCGCCCCGCCGTGTACACCGTGTCCAGGGCCTGGCGTTCCCCGAACTGGAGCCACGCTCCCACGGTGACCGCCGCCACGATGGCGATCAGGACCGGGCCCGGCAGCAGCGGGACGCGGCGCGCGGGTCGTGCGGGGCGGTGGGAGTTCGACAAGGTGGCTCCGGTGGTGCGGGGTACGACGTGCGGGGCGGGCCGGGGTGGGCCGGGGCGGGCCGGGCGTGGCCGCGGACGGATCAGGCGGCGGGCTTGCCGGGCTGGTCGTGGGTCGAGCAGTGGATGCCGCCGCCGCCCGAGGCGATGGTGTCGATCTTCACCATGACGACGTCCCGCTCGGGGAAGTGCTCCCGCAGGATGCCGCGGGCGCGGTCGTCCGCCTTGCGGTCCCCGAACTGCGGCATGAACACCGAGTCGTTGGCGACGTAGAAATTGGCGTAGGTGGAGACGAAGTCGTCGCCCTCGCCCGTGATCCGGTTCAGGTCGGGCTGCGGCAGGTCGATGACCTCGAAACGGCGGCCGCGGGCGTCCGTCGACTTCGACAGGACGGACTTCGCCTGGTCGGCGGAGCGGGACCAGGAGTCCGGCGGGGTGCTGGGGTGGGCGCGGTCCAGCAGGACCACGCCGGGGGCGGTGAAGCGTACGAGGCTGTCCACGTGCGCGTCGGTGATGTCCTCGCCGCGTACGCCGGCCAGCCAGATGACCTTCTGGACGCCCAGGGTCTGCTTGAGCTCGGCCTCGATGGTGTCCCGGGACTTCCCCTTGTTGCGGTTGTCGTTGACGATCGAGCTCTCGGTGACCATCAGGGTGCCCTCGCCGTCGGTCTCGAAGGAGCCGCCTTCGGCGACGAGCGGGGCCTGGACCCGGGGGATCCGGTACTTCTCCAGCAGCAGGCGCCCCACCTGGGCGTCGTTCGCGTGCTCCTGCTTGTTGCCCCAGCCGTTGAAGTTGAAGTCGACGCCGACGACCTCGGCACCCTCCTCGACGAACACCGGCACGGTGTCGCGGGCCCACAGGTCGTCGACGGCCAGCGGGATCACCTCGACCTGGGAACCGACGGCCTTCTGGGCCGCGCTCACCTGGTCGGGCCGGGCCATCATGATCACTTCTTCGTAGCCGCCGACGGCCCGCGCGATCCGCGCGATGTCCTCGCGTACGTAGGGCAGGTCCTGCTCCCAGACCGAGGCGAGGGCCGGCCAGGACATGAAGGTGCGGGTGTGGCTCTCCCACTCGGCTCCGAACCGGCGCTTTCCGTCCGCGGCGGGCCGGGGGGAGCCGCCGGCCCCGGGCTGCTTGCCGGACTCGGCGGGACCGCAGGCAGCCGCACCGAAGACGGCGGCGCCGATCCCGGCGAAGGTGCGGAGGACGGACCGGCGGGTGGGGGGAGTGAACGACACGAGGGGACTCCGATCGTGTGCTGGCGGAGCGAGGGGGCATCCGGCCAGGGCGGGCACGGGAGGCGTGGCACAGGAGGGCGGGCCGGGCCCTATCCAAAGGGTGCACGCTTTGCACCGAGAACGTCCGGTACGCACGGGTGAGTGGTGCGGCCGGATGTCGTCCACTGTTGCACTGACTGGAATTTCAGTCAATTTACGTGGCGCGGGACCCGAGCTGCCCGATCTCGACCCCGATCGCCCCGCGCATCAGGTCACGGGCGTGCGCCACCGGCAGCAGGCCGCTCAGCCAGCGGCTGCTCAGGCCCTCCAGCAGGGCGGTCAGCCGTTCGGCGGCGTCGGTGACGGCGGCGCCGGGCGCGGCCGGGCACACCGCCGCCAGCAGGCCGGCGACCTCCTCCACCCAGGTCGCGCCGACCGCGGTGAGCTCGTCCCGCAGTTCCGGGTCGAAGATCGTGTGGGCCCGCAACTCCCCCCAGGCCGTACTGTTCTCGCGCACCTCGGGCAGGTCCTGGAATTCGAGCAGCAGGATCCGCTCCAGGAGTCGGCGCGGGTCCACGGTCGAAGGTGCGGCGCCCACCTCGTCGGCGGCGCCCGTGTAGCGGTCGGCCCGGTCGCTGATGAAGGCCAGGGCGTGCCGCAGGATGCCGGTCCGGTCCTTGAAGTGGTAATAGATCAGGGCGGTCGACACGCCGGCCTCGGCCGCCAGATCGCTCACCCGAAGCCCGCGGACCCCGCGCCTGGCGATGACCCGGGCGGCGCCCTCCAGGATGGCCCTTCTTCGATCCGACACCGGTCGATCCTCCCTTCTGGCGGTGTGCGTCTCGCATTGTCACACATTGACTGAAACTTTAGTTAGCGGCACGATGCGCCCCAGGTCATTGCCGCATCGTTGAAAGAGCCACCGCATGTTCGCTCAGCTTCCCGGCGTACAGTCCGCCCTCACGGCCCTGTCCGCCGACGACCCCCACGAGATGGGTGGCTACCGCCTCCACGCCCGGCTCGGCTCCGGCGGCATGGGGGTGGTCTACCTGGCGTACACGCCGGGCGGCCGGCCCATCGCGCTGAAGGCCGTCCGCCGCGAGTTCGCCGTGGACCCCGAGTTCCGCGAGCGCTTCGCCCAGGAGGTGGCGAGCGCCCGCCGGATCCACGGCCTCTTCACGGCGCAGGTGGTCGACTCGGGCGAGGACGACCACACCCCGTGGCTGGCCACGGCCTACGTGCCGGGCCCCTCGCTGCAGCAAGTCGTGCGGCGGCACGGGCCGTTGCCGGTGCGGACGGTGCTGCTGCTCGTCGCCGGCATCGCCGAGGCCCTCCAGGAGATCCACCGGGTGGGCGTCGTCCACCGGGACCTCAAACCGGCGAACGTGCTGATCGCGGGGGACGGGCCACGAGTGATCGACTTCGGTATCGCGCGCGCCGCCGACGCCGCCGCCCTCACCGGCGTGGGCCTACGGATCGGTACCGCCGCCTTCATGGCGCCGGAGCAGGCGCTGGGCCACCCGGTGACCTCGGCGACCGATGTCTTCGCGCTCGGGGTGCTCGCCGGTTTCGTCGCCGGCGGGGTTCCGCCCTTCGGGAACGGGCCGGAGTCCGGCGCCCTGTACCGGGTGGTCCACGAGCAGCCGGACCTCGGCCGGATCCCGCACGAGCTGCACGAGCTGCTGTCGTGGTGCCTGGCCAAGCGTCCGCAGGACCGTCCCACCACCGCCGACCTGATCGCGGCCGTCCACGCGCACCCGCTCGTGGGCCGGCGGCCGGAGTTCACCGACGGCTGGCTGCCCCGGCCGGTGCTGGAGGAGGTCGGGGGCCGGGCGGACGCCGGCCCGGACGCGGGGGTGGCGGGATCCGGTTCGTCCGCGGCCTCCGCGGGATCCGATCGGCCGGGGGCGCCCGTACCGGAGCACCTCCAGGCGACCATGGCGGCGGCCGCGCACCCCGCCCCCGGGACGGGCGGGACCATGCCGTACGCCCCGAGCCCGAGCCCGAGTCCCGGCCCGCATCAGGCCCCGGGCCCGGCTCCGGCCCCGGTTCCGGCGGTCCCGATGCCTCCGGCGCGCCGCGACCGGCGGCGCGTCAGGAGTCGGCTCCCCGTGGTCGCCCTGGCGGCCGCGGCGCTGCTGACATGCGGCGGCGGCGCCTACTGGTTCGGCCTCCCTCCGGAGGAGGGCGAGACCCCCGCCGCGGAACCCGCCGCATCCCCGTCCCGGCCGGCGGCGTCCGCCTACGTGCCCGGATACCCGCAGGCCGAGCTCACCGCCCCGGATTCCGGTTACGAGTTCGACCTGCGCGCCGGGAAGGTGGTCCCCGTCGAGAGCGCCGCCTGGTACCTCGCACGCGGCTCCGACGCCTTCGTGCTGTCCGAGGAGTCCGACGCGTACGTCGCCGACGGAACCGGAGAGCTGACCCCGGACGACTGTGCCCGGGGCATCGAGACCCGGCCCGTGACGACCCTTCCGTTCAAGGCGCTCGCCAAGGAGCGCCCCTTCTGCGTACGAAGCCCTGACCAGCGGGAACTCGCGATCGTACGGCTCGTCCAGGCGACCTCCGCAGGCTCCGTGACGATCGCCGTCGACCACTTCCGCACGAGCTGAACCCCCGAAGTGGAACCCCGTCCGGGCGCCGTCGCGACACGCAGGAAAGGTTGACTGAATTTTCAGTTAAGGCGAGGATGCCGTTCATCCCGCCCCTCCTCATCAGGGAGTCACCATGGATGTCACACCCCGCACCTCGCGCCGCCGAGTGCTCCAGTTCGGCGCGGCGGCCCTGCCGCTGGCGGCCCTCGGCTCCACCCTCCCCTCGCCGGCCCAGGCCGCCTCGGCCGCGCAGAACGGCACCGGCACGCTCCGCATGCCCGCCGAGACCGACCGGCACATCCGTACGTACATGGCCTGGCCGGCCCTCTCGTCGGTGTGGGGCAGCGGCCTCGCGGCGGTACGCAGGGACATCGCCGAGGTGGCCCACGTGATCTCGCGCTACGAGCCGGTGGTGGTGCTGGCGCGCCCCGGCCAGGCCGCCGAGGCCCGCTACCGGTGCGGACCGGGCGCCTACTACGGCATCCAGGTCATCGACATCCCCAACGACGACCTCTGGATCCGTGACTTCGGCCCCACCTTCGTCGTCGCCCCGGGTGCCGTCGCCGGCGTGGACACCAACTTCAACGGCTGGGGCAAGGCCGGTACGAAGTTCGCGCAGCCCTTCGCCGACGACGCGGCGGCGGCCCGCACGCTCCTCGCCGAGTACGAGGTGAACCGGATCCGTGCGGGCTTCGTCGGCGAGGGCGGCTCGCTGGAGACCGACGGCGAGGGCACCCTGCTGGCCACGGTCAGTTCGATGGTGAACGCCAACCGGAACCCGGGCATGAGTCAGGCCCAGGTCGAGCAGGCCATGAAGACGGCGCTCGGCATCGACAAGGTGATCTGGGTGCCGGGCCTCGCCGGCGAGGACATCACCGACTGCCACATCGACTGTCTGGCCCGCTTCATCGGTCCCGGCCGCGTCATCCTCGACAAGCCCGGCCCCGGCGCGGACAAGAAGTGGGTGGCCGTCTACGAGGAGACCGAGCGGGCCCTGCGGAGCGCCACCGACGCCCGGGGCCGCCGCCTGTCCATCACCGAACTGCCCGGCCCGGACCGGCGCGAGATCACCGGCCGGGGCGAGGAGTTCCTGTCCAGTTACACCAACTACTACACGGCGAACGGCGCGGTGATCGCTCCCCGGTTCGGCGACGGCTACGCCGACGGCGTCGCCTACGCGATCCTCCAGGCCGCCTACCCGTCCTACCGCGTCGAGCAGCTCCCGATCGACGGCATCGCCTCCGGCGGCGGCGGAATCCACTGCGCGACCCAGTCCCACCCGGCCGTACCGCCGGCGCTCTGACGGCCGGGCCGCCCCGGCCGGTCCCGCCCGCCGGGGCGGCCCGCGCGCCGTCCGGCACTCCTGGTGACGGGCCGCGTACGTACGCACCCGATCATCCCGGTAGGGTGCGGAGCATGTCGTCTCGTAGTACTCAGATCCTCGAAGCCGCCGCCCGGGTGATCGCCCGGCGCGGTGTACGCGGGCTGCGCGTGGAGGAACTCGCGGCCGAGGCCGGCGTCTCCACCGCCCTGATCTACTACCACTTCAAGGACCGCACGGGCGTCCTGCGCCAGACGCTCGAGTTCATCAACGACCGCGCCGAGCGCTACACCACCGACCGCGACCCGGACGAGCCGCCGCTCACCCCGCGCGAGGAGCTGGAGGAGACCCTCCTGCTGGAGCTCCAGGACACCGTGGAGGTACGGGAGAACAGCTCGGCCTGGGGCGAACTGCGGGCGAGCGCCGTCTTCGACGAGGTCCTGCGCGAGGACCTGGCGCGGGCGACCTTGGTGTGGGTCCAGGAGGTGGCAGCCCTGCTGGGTCAGGTCCAGCCGATGGTGCCGGCCTCAGCCCTCGCCGCGGCCGCCGAGCGGCTCACCGCCCTGCTGGAGGGGCTGAGCATGCGCTGGCTGAGCGGCGGCATCAAGATCGACCACGCCCGCGAGCTGATGCGGGGCGCCATCGACGCCGAGCTGGCCGGGCTCGGGCGGGGCTGACGTACACCGGCCGGGGCCGCTCCGCGCCCCGGCCTCCTGCGCGCTTCCCGCCGGCCCCGCGCGCGCATCCCTCCGCCCTCCGCTCGACTCCTGCACGTCTCTCGCGCGCCGTCCTCCGGACTCCCGTGTTTCCTTGCGAACCCAGGTCTGTTCAGACTCTTGACTGAATTTTCAGTCAATGTCAGAGTGAGGATTCCGGGCAGGGCGGACCGTACCTCCCGCGCCTTCGGGCCGCCGGCCGGCCCGTGCCACCTCACGGGCCGCGCCCGGCCCGTACTCCTCGACGCACCCCTTGAGGTGTCCCCCGGCGCGCCACCGGCCCTCGCGCACCACACATCCGGACGGCGACGCCCCGGCCCCCGGCCGCTCCCTCGCCCGCCTTCCGGAGGAAGGAATGATCATGATGGTTTCGACCGCCCCCCGCGCCGGGCGGGACAGCCGGGGGACGTCATGCCCCTGACCCCCACCGAACGTGACCGGCTGCTGCTCTTCACCGCCGCCGAGCTGGCCCGCGCCCGGCACGCCCGCGGCCTGCGGCTCAACGTCCCCGAGGCGACCGCCCTGATCGCGGACACGGTGTGCGAGGCGGCCCGCGACGGGTTGCGCCTGGCCGACGCCCTGGAGCGGGGCCGTAGCGTCCTCGGTCCGGACGACGTGCTCCCGGGGGTCGTCGACATCGTCACCGAGATCCAGGTCGAGGCCGTCTTCGAGGACGGCAGCCGCCTGGCCGCGATCAGCGAGCCCTTCGGCGCCCAGGAGCGCGACGACTCCGCCCCGGGTGCGGTCCTGCCCGCCTCGGACACGGTTGCCGCGCCGGACCCGGTAGCGATCCTCACCGTGCGCAACACCGCCGCGGTTCCGGTGAGTGTGACCTCGCACTTCCACTTCTTCGAGGCGAACCCGCGGCTCGACTTCGACCGGGCCGCCGCCTACGGGATGCGGCTGTGCGTGCCCGCGGGCTCGTCCGTGCGGTTCGATCCCCACGGCGAGGGCGAGGTCGGCCTGGTCCCCATCGGTGGTGACCGGATCGCGATCGGTTTCGCGGGGCTGGTGGACGGGCCCCTGGACGTGCCCGGAGCCAAGGACGAGGCCCTGCGCCGCGCGGCGGCCTGCGGCTACCTCGGCGTGACCGCCGGACACGAGGACGGAGATCGGTCGTGAGCAAGAAGACCCCGCACAGCGACCACTGTGCGCCGGGTGGTCGGCACATCGACCCGCACGAGTACGCGTCCGTCTTCGGCCCGCGGGCCGGGGACCGGGTCCGGCTGGGTGACTCCGGGCTCACGGTCCGGGTCGAGTACGACGCCCAGAGGCCGGGCGACGAGTTCCTGGCCGGTTTCGGCAAGACGGCCCGTGACGGTCTGCACCTGAAGGCGGCGGCGGTCCGTGAGACGTGTGATGTGGTGATCAGCAATGTGCTGGTCGTCGACGCCGTCCTCGGGATCCGCAAGGTGTCGATCGGTATCCGTGAGGGTCGGATCCATGCGATCGGTCGGGCCGGTAACCCCGACACCCTCGACGGGGTCGACGTGGTCGTCGGCACCGGCACGACGATCGTGTCCGGCGAGGGCCTGATCGCCACCGCCGGAGCCGTGGACACCCACGTCCACCTGCTCTCCCCGCGCATCATGGAGGCCTCGCTCGCGAGTGGCGTGACCACGATCATCGGCCAGGAGATCGGGCCGAGTTGGGGCGTCGGCGTCAATTCGCCCTGGGCCCTCAGACATGGGTTCAGTGCCTTCGACGCCTGGCCGGTGAACATCGGCTTCCTCGCACGCGGTTCCTCCTCGGACGAGGCTCCCCTCGTGGAGGCCTTGGTGGAGGGCGGCGCCTGCGGATTCAAGGTGCACGAGGACCTCGGGGCCCATACCCGGGCCCTGGACACCGCCCTGCGCGTGGCCGAGGAACACGACGTACAGGTCGCCCTGCACAGCGACGGCCTCAACGAGTGCCTCTCGGTGGAGGACACCCTGCGCGTCCTGGACGGCCGGACCATCCACGCCTTCCACATCGAGGGCTGCGGCGGCGGCCACGTCCCCAACGTGCTCAAGATGGCCGGCGTGCCGAACGTCATCGGCTCCTCCACCAACCCGACCCTGCCCTTCGGCCGGGACGCGGTCGCCGAGCACTACGGCATGATCGTCTCGGTCCATGACCTCAAGCCCGACCTCCCCGGCGACGCCGCCATGGCCCGCGACCGGATCCGCGCCGGCACGATGGGCGCCGAGGACGTACTGCACGACCTCGGGGCGATCGGCATCACCTCCTCCGACGCCCAGGGCATGGGCCGCGCGGGCGAGACGATCCGCCGCACCTTCGCCATGGCCGCCAAGATGAAGGGCGAACTCGGCCCGCTCGAAGGCGACGGCGAGGGCGACGACAACGCCCGCGTCCTGCGCTACATCGCCAAGCTCACCATCAACCCCGCCATCGCCCACGGACTCGCCCACGAGATCGGCTCCATCGAAGTCGGCAAACTCGCCGACATCGTCCTGTGGCGCCCCCCGTTCTTCGGCGCAAAGCCCCAACTCGTGCTGAAGTCCGGCTTCCCGGCCTACGGAGTCACCGGCGACCCCAACGCCGCCACCGACACCTGCGAACCACTCGTCCTCGGCCCCCTGTTCGGCGCGCACGGCGCGGCGCCGGCCGACCTCTCGGTCGCCTTCGTCAGCCGCGCCGCCGCCGAGTCGGGCTCCTCCGGGGGCCTGATCACCAGGCGCCGCCGGGTCGCCGTACGCGGCACGCGCGGCATCGGGCCGAAGGACCTGGTCGCCAACGCCCGCCTCGGCGACGTCGAGGTGAACGCCCGGACCGGGCTCGTGACGCTCGACGGCGAACCCCTGCGCTCCGAGCCGGCCCAGCAGGTCTCCCTGAACCGCCTCTACTTCCTCTAGTCGCCTCCTCTCGTCGCTTCCTCCAGTCCTTCCGTGCCCCCTCCCTTGCCGCACCTCTTCACTCTTGACTGAATTTTCAGTCGAATGGAAGACTCCACCCCACGCAAGAAATGAGACATGTGATGACCGATTTCCGTATGCCCGCCGAGTGGTCCCAGCACGACGGCTGTCTGATGGCCTGGCCCACCCGCGAGGACCTGTGGGGCAGCGTGCTCACCGAGGTGAAGGAGGAGTACGCGAACGTCGCCCGCGCCATCGCCGCGTTCGAGCCCGTCACGATGGTCGCCCCGCCCGGCTTCGGCGCGGACGCCCTCGCGCTGTGCGGCGACGGCGTCACCGTCATCGAGCTACCGCTCGACGACTCCTGGTTCCGCGACTCCGCCCCGCTCTTCGTCCTCGACGGCGACGGCAACCGCGCCGGGGTGGACTTCCGCTTCAACGCCTGGGGCCGCAAGCACCATCCGTTCGACTCGGACGACCGGATCAGCGGCCTGCTGCTGGAGCACCTCGGGGTCGACCGGATCCCCTCCGGGATGATCCTCGAAGGCGGGGCCGTCACCGTCGACGGCGAGGGCACGCTGATCACCACCGAGCAGTGCCTCTTGCACCCCAACCGCAACCCCGGCATGAACCGCGACCAGATCGAGGCCGAGCTCAAGACCCGGCTCGGCGTCACCAAGGTCATCTGGCTCCCGTACGGCGGCCTGCTCGACACCGAGACCGACGGCCACGTCGACGGGGTCTGCGCCTTCGCCGCCCCCGGCACGGTCGTGATCTCCCTGCCCGCCGACCCGGACCACCCCGACCACGCCCGGATGCGCGCCAACCGCGCCGTGCTGGAGGCGAGCACCGACGCTCGCGGCCGCCGCCTGGAGATCATCGAGGTACCGCAGACCGCCTTCGCCGAACTGGCCGACGGCGAGATCGAGGTGTCGTACCTCAACTACTACGTCGCCAACGGCGGCGTCGTCGTCCCGGTGGCCGGCGTGCCCCAGGACGAGGAAGCCCTCGCCGTGATCGCCACGGCCTACCCGGGCCGCAAGGTCGTCGGGGTCCGGGCGCTCGCCATCGCCTTCGGCGGCGGCGGCGTCCACTGCATCACCCAGCAGATCCCCGCGGTGCGGACCACCGTCTGACCCGGGAAACCGGCCGCTCCCGGCGGACCGCTCCGGCGGTTCGCCCGCTCCTCCCCCCGCATCCCTCACGGAATAGAGAGCGCGACGATGACCACCACCCCGCCCCGCCCCGGCAGACGCCTCCGCCGCCGGCGCGGCCGGCTCAGCCCCGTTGCCGTGGCCGCGACCGCCGCCCTGACCGCCGTCTCCCTGCTCGCGGCCTGCTCCGGACCGCCGAAGGAGAAGGCCGGCGGTGTCACCGACGTCAGGCTGTCGGCCTCCACGCCCGAGGCCCACGGCGAGATCGACTCCTTCACCTGGGCCGTCTACGCCGAACCTCCCACCCTCGACTACACGGTGGCCTTCGACTACCCGCAGAACACCGTCCTGTCCAACGTGTGCGAGAGCCTGATGCGCTGGACCCCGGGCCTCACCACCGAGCCCGGTCTCGCCCAGAAGGCGTCCAACCCGGACCCCACCACCTGGGTCTACGACCTGCGCCCCGGGGTGCGCTTCCACGACGGCAAGGAGATGACCGCCGACGACGTGGTCTTCAGCCTCGGCCGCCAGACGGACCCCGACAACGCGGCCGCCTGGGCCCAGGTGTTCCAGAACGTCGCCTCGATCACCAAGAGCGGCCCGCTGCAGGTCACCGTCAAACTCGCCAAGCCCGACTCGCAGTTCCCCCAGTACATGGCCACCGCCGCCGGAGTGGTCGCCTCCAAGGCCACCGTCGAGGCGGCCGGCAAGGACTACGGCACCACGGGCGGCCTCGGCTGCACCGGCCCCTTCGAGCTCGGCACGTGGAACAAGGGCCAGTCGATCGAGCTGGAACGCTTCGACGGCTACTGGGGCACCAAGGCCAAGTCGAAGAAGGCCGTCTTCCGCGTCCTGACCGACCCCTCCGCCCGGACGAACGCCATGCTCAGCGGCGAGGCCGACGGCGGATACCTGATCCCCACCGAGAGCTACGCCCGCCTGAAGAACAGCGGCACCGGCACCCTCTACTTCGGCGAGGGCCTGAGCACGGTCAACGTCAATGTCACCGACATGCAGGGCCCGCTCGGTGACATCCGCGTCCGCCGCGCGCTGTCCCTGGCGCTGGACCGCTCCGGCTTCGTCAAGGCCGGCCTCGGCGGGGCGGGCACCGTCACCAACTCCCTCACCACCCGCGCCGCCTGGGCCGCCGCCCCCGAGCGCACCCTGAAGACCGCCTTCGACAGCCTGCCGCCCACCGGCCAGGACATCGAGCAGGCCAAGGCCCTGGTCAAGGAGGCCGGCGCCACCGGCAAGACGCTCACCGTGGCCACCAGTTCCATAGGCCAGGACGTCTCCCTCCTCGCCACCGCCGTCCAGGCGGCTGGCACCCGGATCGGCCTGGACATCCAGCTGAAGACGATCGCCCCGAACGCCTTCACCGCGCTGTTCACCGACCCCCAGGCGCGCGAGGGCATCGACATGTTCCCGCTCACCTACTACGACTCGATCACCGACCCGCTCGACCTGCTGCAGAACTTCAAGACCGGCGCGTACATGAACTTCGCCGGCTACAGCGACCCCGAGTACGACAAACTCGTCGACCAGGCGAGCGCCGTCTACCCGATCGAGCAGCGGATGGACATCGAGGCGAAGCTGCAGCACCACGCCTCGGAACAGCTCCTGTGGATCCCCGTCGCCGAGTGGCCCACCGCGCTGTTCATGAACAACCGCATCACCGGCGCCCCCACCACCATCTCGTACATGTACTACCCGTGGGCCGCCGACGTGGGGGCCGCGCAGTGAGTTTCGTCAGATTCGCGCTGCGGAGGGTGGCGGAGATGGCCGCCACCCTCCTGACCGCCTCGTTCGTGGTCTTCGGAGCCATGTACCTGGCACCGGGCAACCCGGCGAGCTTCCTGCTCGCCGGCCGCTCCGCCTCCCCGGAGGCCCTCGCCTCGATCAACGCCCAGTACCACCTGGACGACCCCTTCCTCATGCGGTACGTCCGGTGGCTGGGCGACATCCTGCAGGGCGACTTCGGCCGGTCGATCACCTACCGCACCGACGTCTCGCGGCTGCTGGCGGACCGGCTGCCCACCACCCTGCTGCTCATCGTGATGTCGCTCGCCGTGGTCGTCGCCGTCGGCCTCCTCCTCGGCCGGATCGCCGCCGTCCGCGGCGGGGCCACCGACTCCGCCATCCTCGTCACCACGACCTTCGCCGTCGGCACCCCGTCCTTCGTCGCGGCGGTCCTGCTCCAAGGCCTCTTCGCCGTCAACCTCGGCTGGTTCCCCAGCAGCGGCGCGGGGGACGGCGGCCTCGGAGACATGCTCTGGCACCTCACGCTCCCGTCCATCGCCCTCGCGCTCTACCTGATCGGCATGCTCGCCCGGGTCACCCGCTCCGCCATGCTCGAAGCCCTCGACAGCGACCACGTCACCGTCGCCCGCAGCCGGGGCGTCCCCGAACGCCAGGTCATCAAGCGCCACGTCTTCCGCAACTCGCTCGGCACCGTCCTGACCACCGGCGGGCTCATCGTCTCCACGCTGCTGGTGTGCACCATCCTGGTCGAGACGGCCTTCAGCATCGGCGGCATCGGCCAGCTCCTCGAACTGTCCACCACCACCAAGGACTTCCCGACCGTCCAGGCGATCTCCCTGATCATCGTCGCCCTCTTCATGATCGTGAACCTGATCGTGGACCTCCTGCTGCCCCTGGTCGACCCCAGGGTCACCCTCGGAACGAGGAGCGCCGCCGTATGACCGCCGTCCTGACCCGCCGGCCCGGCCTCTCCCGGATCCGTGCCGCCGGCTCCCCGCTCCACCTGGTCTGCCTGGTGCTCATCGCCGTCGTCGTGCCGGCCGCCCTGCTCGCACCCTGGCTCGTACCCCACGACCCCAACGCGGTCGACCTCGGCAACGCGCTCGCCGCACCCGACGCCGCGCACCCGCTCGGCGTGGACGCGGCCGGCCGTGACACCCTCTCCCGGCTGCTGCTCGGCGCCCGTACCTCGCTGCTCGGACCGCTCGGCGTCGTCGCCTTCTCCACCGTCGCCGGTATCGCCATCGGCACGGCCGCGGCCTGGCGGGGCGGCTGGATCGACTCCGTGCTCTCCCGCAGCACCGAGCTCGTCTTCGCCTTCCCCGGCATGCTGCTGGCCATCCTGATCATCTCGGTCCACGGGGAGGGGCTGCTCGCCCCGGTCATCGCGCTCGCCGTGGCCTACCTGCCCTACGTCAGCCGCCTGACCCGCTCCCTGGTCCTGGCCGAACGGGCCCGCCCGTACGTCAGCGCCTACCAGGTCCAGGGCCACTCGGCGCTCCAGATCTGCCTGCGCCACATCCTGCCCAACATCGCCCCCGTCGTCCTCGCCCAGTCCACCATCAACTTCGGCTACGCCCTGATGGACCTGGCCGGACTGTCCTTCCTCGGGCTCGGCGTACCCGCCCTCACCCCCGACTGGGGCCGCATGGTCTTCGACGGCCAGACCGCCATCCAGCACGGCTACCCGCTGTCCGCGATCCTGCCCTGTGCCTTCATCGTGCTGACCGTGGTCGCCTTCAACGTGGTCGGCGAACGCTGGGCCGACCGCATAGCCAGGAGGGCCCGATGAGACCGCCGCACCCCACTACGCACGCCACGAAACCGGCGCACACCCTTGACGTCCAAGGGCTGCGGATCACCCTGCCCGGCACCGCCCGGCCCGTCCTCGACGGCGTCGACCTCACCGTCTCCGAAGGTGAGACCGTCGCCCTCGTCGGCGAGTCCGGCTCCGGCAAGAGCCTCACCTCGCGCAGCGCCCTCAACCTGCTGCCGCCCGGAGCCGTCGTCGAAGGAGCCGTACGGGTGGCCGGCGAGGACGTCCTCACCATGGACGCCGACCGGCTGCGCACCGTACGCGCCTCCGCCGTGGCCATGGTCTTCCAGGACCCGCGCGCCGCCGTCAACCCACTGCGCCGCATCGGGGACTTCCTCACCGAGAGCGCCACCTTGACCCGGGCCATGACCCGGGCCGAGGCGACCGCGCGCGCCACCGAGCTCCTGCGGGCGGTCGGCCTGGACCCGGCGGTGCTGCGCAAGTACCCGGGCCAGGTCTCCGGCGGCATGCTCCAGCGCGTGGTGATCGCGGCGGCCCTCATGGGGGACCCCGTGCTCCTGCTGGCCGACGAGCCCACCACCGCGCTGGACGTCACCTCCCAGGCCGAGGTCATCGCCCTGCTGGCCGGGCTCCGCGCCCGCTTCGGCACCGGTCTGCTGTTCGTCACGCACGACCTCGACCTGGCGGCGGCCATCAGTGACCGCGTCTACGTCATGTACGCGGGCCGGATCGCCGAGAGCGGGCCCGCCGAGGCCCTCTTCGCGAGCCCCCGACACCCGTACACGGCCGCCCTGCTGGCCTCCACCCCGCGGATGGACGGCCCGCGCGGCCGGCTCGCCGCCATCGAGGGGCAGCCGCCGGACCTGCGCCAGGCCCTGCACGGCTGCGCCTTCGCCGCGCGCTGCCCGCTCGCCACGGAGGTCTGCGACCAGCAGGTTCCGCTGCCGGTGGCCGCCCCGGGCCGGCCGGGCCACGTGGCCGCCTGCCATCACAGCGACCGGCTCGAAGGGAGCACCGTCGATGCCCGATAACGGACCGGGACGTCCCGGCAACGTCCTGGAGGTCACAGGCCTGCGCCGCTCCTACGGAGCCGTGCGCGCCGTGGACGACGTGTCCTTCGTCCTCCCCGAAGGCGGATCGCTGGGGATCGTGGGGGAGTCCGGCTCCGGCAAGACCACCACCGCGCGGATCATCGTCGGCCTGGAGCGTGCCGACGAGGGCGAGGTCCTGGTCGGCGGCCGGAACCGGACCGCGCGGGGCGAAGGCCGCGGCCGGGCGCGGCGCCTGGCCCGCGCCCGTGAGGTCCAGATGGTCTTCCAGGACCCGTACCTCTCCCTCGATCCGCGCACCGGCGTCGAGGCGGCCCTGCGCGAGACCCTGCGCCTGCACTTCCCGGGCCGCGACCACGCCCGGCGGACGAGGGAGTTGCTCGACCAGGTGGGTCTGGGCACCCGGGCCGCGGACGCCCTGCCGCGGCAACTGTCCGGCGGCCAGCGTCAGCGCGTCGCCATCGCCCGAGCGCTGGCCGTCGAGCCGTCCGTGCTCGTCCTGGACGAGGCGGTCGCCGCGCTCGACGTCTCCGTACAGGCCCAGATCCTCAACCTGCTCGCGGACATCAGGGAGCAGACCGGTATCGGGTACCTCTTCATCACCCACGACCTGGGCGTCGTACGGTGCGTGACCGACGAGGTCGTCGTCATGCGGCACGGCCGGATCGTCGAGGCGGGCGCCACGGCCGAGGTGTTGGCCGCGCCCCGGCATCCGTACACGCGACTGCTGCTGGAGTCGGTGCCCCGCCCGGGGTGGGACCCGGAGGCGATCGCCGCGGCCCGCCGGGCCTTGTAGCGGCGACCGGTCACGGCCCGGATCCGGCTCCCGCCGCGAGGGTACGGATCAGGGTCCGCAGGATCGGCTCCGTACCGCCGTCGGCTCCGAGGGAGTCCATGGCCGCCAGGCCGTCGACGGCGGCGGCCACGGCCAGTCCCAGGGGACGTGGATCGAGGCCCGCGCCGCGCTCGTCGGCCAGGACCTGGAAGAGGGCGACGAAGCAGGCGCGCCAGCGCCGGTACTCGGTTTCCAGGCTCTCCCGGACGCGGGCGTCGTTCAACGCCTGCCAGTGCAGGGCGGAATGGAGGTGGGAGAGCTCGGGGCCCTCGGGCCGGCCGAGCAGTTGCACGACCCGTTCGGCGCGCTCGGCGAACTGCCCGGGTGCGGACACCGCCGTCTCCAGCGGGGTGATCCATTCCGGGCGGATGTCCTCGATGACAGCGAGGACGAGATCCGTCCGGTCCTGGAAATGGTAGTGGCACATTCCGTGCGAAACGCCTGACAGCGCCGCGACGTTGCGGGTGGTGAAGCCCTCGCTCGTCTCGCCCGCGAGCAGGGTCCGTGCGGCGGCGATCAGTCGTGCCCGGGTCTGTTCGCCCTTCGCCGAGGCCCGTGGCCGGCCGGCCCTTGCGGGGGGAGCGGCCGGCCGGCCCCCGGAGTCCTTCGCGACAGCTGCCATGGCGTCACTCTAGCCGGCCTTCGGTCCGCGACCTGGGGCTTTCCACGATCCACCGGAATGACCTCGTCCAAAGTATTGACCGAGCGCTTGGCCAGTTTTAGCTTTCCGGTCAACCCCGCTGTCCCCGCGGGGAGTTGAGCCATCGGAGGAACCCCCACATGAACGATCACGCAGTGAACCGGCCCGCGGGCGAGGGCATGGGCATGGGCATGGGCATGGGCAGACGCAGGTTCCTGGCGGCGGCGGGACTCACCGCCGCCGCGGCCGCGCTCGCGGCGACCGAAGGGCGGGCCGGGGCCGCGTCCGCACCCCGGCCGACGGCGGCGGGCGCCTTCCGCGTGCCGATCGAGGACGTCCGGCACACCCGTACCTGGATGGCCTGGCCGGACTCCACCTCCATCTGGGGCAACACGCTCGGCGGCGTCCAGCAGGACATCGCGCTCATCGCACGCACCATCGCCAAGTACGAGCCGGTCTACATCTGCGCCAACTCCGGCAGCGCGGCCAAGGCCCGCTCGATGTGCGGCTCCACCGTCACCGTCATCAGCACCATCCCCGTCGACGACTGCTGGATGCGCGACACGGGACCCGTCTTCCGCACCGACGGATCCGGCGGTCTGGACGCCGTCGGCCTCAACTTCAACGGCTGGGGCAAGAAGCAGACCCACTCCCGCGACAACCTGGTCGCCGGACGGATCGCCTCCTACGTCGGGGTCCCCTTCACCGCCGCCGCCCTGGTCGGCGAGGGCGGCGCGATCGAACAGGACGGCGCCGGCACCCTGATGGCCACCCGCAGCAGCCTGATCAACAAGAACCGCAACCCCAACAAGTCGCAGGCACAGATCGAGTCCGCCATGCTCGCCGCCTACGGCGCCACCAAGGTCATCTGGTTCGACGGCGTCAAGGGCCAGGACATCACCGACGACCACGTCGACGCGACCTCGCGCTTCCTCGCACCCGGCCGGGCCGCCGTCCAGATGCCCCTGGCGTCGGACGACGACGTCTACGCCAAGGACGCGCGCCAGCAGTACCAGATCCTCTCCGCCTCCACGACCGCCGACGGCACGCGCATGACCGTCGACCGGATCCAGGGCCCCGACTACGACAAGATCCGCTCCTCCAACCCGGACTTCCTCGCCTCCTACGCCAACTACTACCTGTGCAACGGCGCCGTCATCACCGCCCACTTCGGCGACACCCGCGCCGACACCGCGGCGAAGGCCACCCTGGCCCGGCTCTACCCCGGCCGCGCCGTCGAGCAGCTCAACATCGACCGGCTCGGCACCGGTGGCGGCGGGATCCACTGCGTCACCCAGCAGCAGCCCGTCCCGTAATCGACACCTGCCCGGCGCACGGCAAGAACCTGGGCAAGGACCTGGGCCAGGGCCAGGGCGCGCGGACCAGGGCATGGACCAGGGGGCCGTTCCGGAACGATCCGGAACGGCCCTCCACCGTTTCCGGGCACGAACGGGTACGAGATACCGCCATTCGGGAAAAGCCTTGGACCGCGCGGAGGCCGCCACGGGACACTTCGGTTCCTGCAAGCCGTCCGCACACGAACGCACAGGGTTGTCATGGGAACGCCTGAACCGCCCGAAAAACGACCGGGCAAGGGCCCGGTACTCCTCGCACTTCGCTACTACGGACGGGAGTTGGTCCGCCTCCGCCTGCTGACCGCACCCGCGATGCTGCTCCCGGCGATGGGCAACATCGGCATCAACTACATCGCGCCCCTCATCGTCGCCAAGCTCGTCGGCCGCATCGCCGGGGGTGGCAGCAGCACCGTCGACGCGATGCTGCCGTACGTCCTCGCCTTCGCCGGGGTCCTGCTCCTCGCGGAGACGCTGTGGCGCCTCGGCCTGCACTGTCTCAACCGCCTCGACGCCTGCGGCATCGAGCACCTGTACGTCGTCGGCATGGACGAACTGTTCGCCAAGGACGCCGCGTTCTTCCACGACAACTTCGCCGGCTCGCTCACCAAACGGGTGCTGAGCTTCGCCTCCCGCTTCGAGGAGTTCGTCGACACCCTGACCTTCTCGGTCATGGGCAGCTTCGTACCGCTGGTGTTCGCCTCCGTGGTGCTGTGGCAGTACGACCCGCTGCTCGTCGCCGGACTCCTGGTCCTGATCGCCGTGACCGCGCTGGGAGTGGCACCACTGATCCGACGCCGCCAAGGACTCGTCGCCCAGCGCGAGGAGGCCATCGCCCGGGTGTCCGGCCACGTCGCCGACAGCCTGATGAACATGGACACCGTCCGGGCCTTCGCCGCCGAGGAACGCGAGGCGGCCGAACACCGCTCCCGCGTCGCGGAGTCGCGCCGGCTCACCCTGCGCTCCTGGGACTACGGCAACCTGCGCATCGACACGGTGGTCGCGCCGATGTCCGTACTGACCAACGCGCTGGGCCTGCTGCTCGCCGTCACGCTCGGCGGGGGAGAGCACGGCGTGGAGGCCGTCATCGTCGCCTTCACCTACTACGCGAGCGCGACACGGATCATGTTCGAGTTCAACCAGATCTACCGCCGGCTGGAGAGCTCGATGACGGAGGCGGCACAGTTCACCGAACTCCTCCTCACACCGCCGACCGTGCTCGACCCGGAATCGCCCGAGCCGCTGCGGCCCGGGTCCTCCGAGGTCCGCTTCGAGCGGGTCACCTTCGCCCACGGCGGCGGCAAGCCGCTCTTCGACAGCCTCGACCTGAACGTGCCCGGCGGCACGAAGATCGGTCTCGTCGGCCGATCCGGCGGCGGCAAGACCACACTCACCCGGCTGCTGATGCGGATGACGGACATCGAGTCCGGCCGGATCCTGATCGGCGGCCAGGACATCACCCGACTGCGCCAGGCCGACCTGCGCAGCCTGATCGCCTACGTCCCGCAGGACCCGGCGATGTTCCACCGCACCCTGCGGGACAACATCGCCTTCGCCCGACCGGACGCCACCGAGGCCGAGATCCGTCGCGCGGCCGAAGCCGCGCACGTCACCGAGTTCACCGACGCCCTGCCCGACGGCTTCGACACCATGGTGGGGGAGCGCGGCGTCAAGCTGTCCGGCGGACAGCGCCAGCGCGTCGCGCTCGCCCGGGCGATCCTGCGCGACGCACCGATCCTGCTGCTCGACGAGGCGACCAGCGCGCTGGACTCGGAGAGCGAGATCCTCGTCCAGGAGGCGCTGTGGCGGCTCATGGAGGGTCGGACGGCCCTCGTGGTGGCGCACAGGCTGAGTACGGTCGCGAACATGGACCAACTCGTCGTCCTCGACCGCGGACGCATCGTCGAAGCCGGCACGCACCAGGAGTTGCTCACCTCGGAGGGCGCCTACGCGAAGCTGTGGCAGCACCAGTCGGGGGGCTTCCTCGACGACACCTCCGCCGCACGCTCCGACCTCCACTGACCGCGGGCCCGGCCCGGCCGGGCCCGCCCTACGCGGCCAGGGCCCGGCGCAGGGCGCCGACGAGTGCGGCGCTCTGCCGCTGCGACACCTCGGCCGACGTGATCGCCTGGGACCCGTGGAACGTGCCGGGCCACTGGTGCAGCTCGACCGGTACGCCCGCCCGCATCAGGCGCACCGCGTAGTCGATGTTCTCGTCGCGCAGCGGGTCGAACTCCGCGGCGGAGATGTAGGCGGGCGGCAGGCCCGACAGATCGGTGGCCCGCGCCGGGGCGGCGTACGGGGTGGCCTGCCGGGAGCCCAGGTAGTGCCGCCACATCAAGGAGATCCTGTCGCGGTCGTGCCAGGGCGTGTCGGTGAAGTTCCGCTGCGACCAGGTCTCCTGCCGGTCGTCGAGCCCCGGCTCGTTGAGCAGCTGGAAGCGGATCGGCGGCCCCTGCTGGTCGCGCGCCCGCAGGGCCACCGCGGCCGAGATCCCCGCGCCGGCGCTGTGCCCGCCGACCGCGATCCGGTGCGGATCGACGCCGAGTTCGGCCGCGTGCTCGTGCGCCCAGGTCAGTACGGCGTAGGCGTCGTCCAGGGCGGCCGGGAACGGGTGCTCGGGGGAGCGGCGGTAGTCCACCGAGATCACCACCGCGCCCGAGCCGGCGGCGATCCGGGAGGCCCACGGGTGCTCGGTCTCCAGGTCGCCGAAGACGAATCCGCCGCCGCGCAGCCAGATGACGGCGCCCTGGGCCTGGTGCGGGCGGTAGATCCGCACCGGCACGCCCGGATCGGCGGGGACCGTGAGGTCCTCGATCTGCAGGCCCGAGGTGTCCGGCGCCGGACGCGAGGAGGCCAGCTCGGCGAGGATCTCGCGCGCGGTGACCGGGTCGGTCAGGTCGGTTCGGGGG
The DNA here is from genome assembly GCF_041106355.1 of Streptomyces sp. BF23-19. NCBI lineage: Bacteria > Bacillati > Actinomycetota > Actinomycetes > Kitasatosporales > Streptomycetaceae > Streptomyces > Streptomyces sp. BF23-19. The sequence goes on from NZ_JBGBPT010000065.1 coordinate 37,644, forward strand.
AGGAGGGGGATGAAGGCTTCGAGTTCGGGATCCATGACGACCATCCTCACGGCCGCCGCCCGAGGGGTCACCCGACAGCCGTCGCGGGTCCGGGGCCGTTGGCGCGCCGATCGGCGCACCCGGCCGGGCCGGATCGCGGGCCGGGTCACGGGTCGGATCAACGGGGGCGGATCACGTGGCGGGGACGAACTCGCTCACCAGCCGCACGAATTCGTCCTCCTTCTCGAAGAAGGCGACGTGCCCGGCGTCGATCTCGGCGTAGCGACTGCCGGCGATCGCCGCGTGCAGGGCGCGGCTGTTCTCCACCGGGACGGTGATGTCCTGGGCGCAGCCGATCACGAGCGTCTCGGCCTGGATGCGCGGCAGCAGGTCGCGGATGTCGATGCGGGTGTCGAGGTCGACGTGGCGCAGGGTGCCGGGGGTGGGCGGCATGTTGGGGATCAGCAGCTCCACCTGTTCGCGGCCGATCGCGTTGAGGAATCCGCGGCTGAAGCCGGTCATGGCGACGGCGCGGCCGAAGGCGGCCGGGTCGGAGCGGCCGATCCGCTGCCACAGGGTGAAGAGGTTGCGCAGGTACTCGTCACCGTCGGTGTGGGCCCATCCGGCGACCAGGATCAACCGGCGTACGAGGTCCGGGCGCAGGGCGGCCACGGCGGCGGACACCGGGGCGCCCATGGAGAAGCCCAGCAGGTCCACCGGGCCGGCGTCCGCGTCCTCGATGACGGCGATGACCTGGGCGGCCAGGCCCTCCACGGTCAGCTGAGCCCCGTCGTCCACGGTGCGCTCGGTGCCGGAGAGGTCAGGGGTGATGACGGTGTGGTCGGCGGTGAAACGCGGCAGCACCTGGCCCCAGTTGACGGCGGAGCCGCCCGATCCGGTGCCGTGGACGAGCACGAGCGCGGGGCCCGAGCCGGTGCGGTCGTAGTGGACCTGGGCCTCGGCGACCCGCACGCTCGCGGTACGGGTACGGGTGGTGGCGGTGGCAGCGGTGGCGGTGGTGGTGGCGGACATGGCGGTCGCTCCTTCTGGTGGGGTGGGCGCCGGCGCCTCTCGCTCCGGCTCCGCCCACACTGCCGCCGCCGTGCCGCGGGTGGGAGAGCCCGCTCGAACCTAGGACCGGGGATCCCCCCCAGGCACCCGGGCGGGGCCCCACAGCCCGTCCGGCAGAATGATCCATATGACGATCGATCGCCGGGAACTCGCCGATTTCCTCCGCCGTTCGCGTGACCGCGTGCGTCCGTCGGACGTGGGACTGGCCGAGGGGCCGCGGCGGCGGACGGCCGGGCTGCGGCGCGAGGAGGTCGCCCAGCTCGCCGGGATGTCGGCCGACTACTACATGCGGATGGAGCAGGCCCGCGGCCCGCAGCCGTCACCGCAGATCCTCTCCTCGCTGGCCCGCGCCCTGCGGCTCAGCGACGACGAACGCGACCATCTCCACCTGCTCGCCGGGCACCGTCCGCCCGCCGGGCGGGTCGGCGGCGACCAGGTCGGTGCGGGCCTGCTGCACCTGCTGGACCAACTGCCCGGCACCGCCGCCCAGGTACTCGGCGACCTGGGTGACGTCCTGGCCCAGAACGACCTGGCACGGTCCCTGCTGGGCGGCGTGTGCACGGTCTCCGAGCACGGCCGCAACGTGATCTGGCGCTGGTTCGCCGACCCGGCCGCGCGCGGCGCGTATCCGCCCGAAGAGCACGACCACTACAGCCGGTTGCACGTCGCGGACCTGCGGGCGGCCGTCGCCCGCAGGGGCGCCGCCGACCCGGTGGCCGCCCGTCTGGTGGACCGCCTGCGGGGGGTCGGTGAGGAGTTCGCCGCCCTGTGGGACCTGCACGAGGTCGCCGTCCGCCGCCGCAGCCGGATGCGGGTCGTCCACCCGGTCGTGGGCCCCGTCGACCTCGACTGCCAGGTGCTCCTCGCCCAGGAGGAGGACCAGCGCCTCGTGCTCTTCACCCCGCCGCCCGGATCGGACACGGCCGACCGCCTCGCCCTGCTCCGGGTCCTCGGCACCGAGCGGTTCCCTTCGGAAGTAGGTTGACCTGATGTCCACACCGCCCCTGATCCTCCTGCTGTCCGGAAGCCTGCGGACCGGTTCCTCCAACGAGTCCGTCCTGCGCACCGCGCAGGCCGTGGCCCCCGCGCGGGTGCGCACCGTGCTCTACGCGGGCCTGGCCGACCTGCCGCACTTCAACCCCGACGACGACACCGACCCGCTGCCGGCCCCGGTGGCGGAGCTGCGCGCGGCGATCGGCGCGGCGACGGCGGTCCTGATCTGCAGCCCGGAGTACGCGGGCACCCTGCCGGGCTCGTTCAAGAACCTGCTCGACTGGACGGTCGGCGGTACCGAGATCTGCGACAAGCCCGTGGCCTGGGTCAACGCGGCCGCCGCCGGCCGGGGCCGGGGCGCGGAGGCCACGTTGCGGTCGGTACTGGGCTACACCGGCGCGGACATCGTGGAGTCGGCCTGCGTGAGCGTCCCGGTGGACCGGGGCAGGGTCGGCGCGGACGGGATCATCACCGACGAAGGGGTGCGCGAGCAGCTCGGCGCGGTGCTCGCACGGCTGCTGGTACCTCGCTGAAGGGTGCCGTCCGAGAGCGGCACCCAGGCTCCAGGAGCGAATGTGCATAGTTTGTCCTGATATGAGCATCCCTACGGACAGGAGTGGCGGCCCGGGGCGGCGCCAGCTGCTCCGGGTGGTCCTGACCGGCACGGTCGCCCTGGCAGCCGGCCTCGTGGCCGGGTCCCCCCGCCCTCCGCAGGACCCCGTCGCCGGGGGCCCCGGGAGGGTCCGGCCCGCCACCCCCGCATCCGCGCTCCGGGAACTGGAGACGGGGAACGCGCGCTGGCGCAGCCTGCACGAGCGGCACCCCGACGAGACGCGGACCGTGCGGCAGACGCTGGTCGGCGGCCAGCACCCGTTCGCCGTCGTCCTCGGCTGCGTCGACTCCCGCGTCCCCCCGGAGCTGGTCTTCGACCAGGGCCTGGGCGACCTGCTGACGGTCCGGTCGGCCGGCGAGGTCCTGGACGAGGCGGTGCTCGGCAGCATCGCGTACGGAGTCCTCGAACTCGGCATCCCGCTGATCGTCGTCCTGGGCCACCAGTCGTGCGGGGCGGTCGCGGCGGCCGTCCGGGCGGACGAGGGCGGGCCCGCGCTGCCGGGCCACATGCAGTACCTCGTCGATCAGATCCACCCGGCGATCGACCGCACCCTGCGCGGGGCCGACCGGATCGACGCGGCGATCACCGCGAACGTACGGCTGGTGCGGGCGCGGCTCGCCGCGGAACCGGAACTCGCCGCCAAGATCGCGGCCGGGGACCTGGCCGTCGTCGGAGCCCGCTACGAACTCACCGACCAGCAGGTGCGCCGGATCGCCTGACCCGCCGGGCCCGGCCCGGCCCGTATCCCAGTTCGTCAGCGCCGTGAGGATCGAACCGCACGTCCGGGTGAATGTTCCCCGCCTGGGTGGCTTTGGGCGCTCAAGGCGTCGGCGGGCCGGGAGAGTTGATCCATGATCATCGAACCCGTGCCCGCGCCCGAACCCACGCCCGGCCCCTCCGGCGAGCCCGACCCGGCCTCCTCCCGCCGCCCCTCCCGCCGTACCGTCATCGCCGGCGCGGCCGCCGTCGCGGGAGTCGGCGCCCTGTCGGTCGCCGCCGCGTCCGCCGGGACCCCGCAGGCGCCGTCGGGTTCCGCGCGCCCCGACTGGGAGACCTGCCTCACGATCGCCCGGGCCGTCCTCGTACGCGACGAGGACGACGAGCCCCTGGTGCCCCGTTACTCCGACATCCTGCTGAAGAACGGCCTGCCCCGGTCCCGTACCCGCAAGAAGGTACTGATCGTCGGCGCCGGTCCCGCCGGGCTCACCGCCGCCCATCTGCTGCGCGAGGCCGGACACCAGGTCACCGTCATCGAGGCCAACGGCAACCGGGTGGGCGGCCGGATCAAGACCTTCCGTACCGGCGGCCACGAGAAGTCCGCGGCCCCCTTCGCCGACCCCAAGCAGTACGCCGAGGCCGGCGCGATGCGCATTCCCGACAGCCACCCGCTGGTCACCGGCCTGATCGACAGCCTCGGCCTGAAGCGGCGGCGCTTCCACCTGGTCGATGTCGACGGGTCCGGCCGCCCCGCCTACCGTACGTGGATCTACGTCAACGGCATCCGCGTGCGCCGGGCCGACTACGCGCGCAGCCCGCAGGCCCTCAACAAGTCCTTCGGGGTCCCGGCGGCCTACGAGGGCGTGCCCGCCGCGCAGATCGTCCGCAACGCCTTCGCCCCCGTCCGCAAGGAGATCGAGGGCAAGAAGGACAAGCAGCTCGTCGAGGGCTGGGCGCGCGTCATCCAGCGCTACGGCCACATGTCGATGTACCGCTATCTGACCGAGGAGGCGAAGCTCGACGAGCGGACGATCGACCTGATCGGCACCGTCGAGAACCTCACCTCCCGCCTGCACCTCGCCTTCGTGCACAGCTTCATCGGGGCCTCGCTGATCAGCCCGGACACCGCCTTCTTCGAACTGCCCGGCGGCACCGCCACCCTGGCCGACGCCCTCTACGCCCGCGTCGACGACCTCGTCCGGCTCGACCGGCGCGCCACCCGGATCTCCCACGGGCAGGACGGGGTCACCATCGAGACCGTCTCCGAGGGCCGCGGCGGCAGCCCCGTACGGCGCGAGACCTTCACCGGCGACACCGCGATCATCACCGTGCCCTTCTCCGGCCTGCGCCACATCCCGGTCGCGCCCGCGCTCTCGTACGGCAAGCGGCGTGCGATCACCGAGCTGCACTACGACGCGGCGACCAAGGTGCTCCTGGAATTCAGCCGCCGCTGGTGGGAGTTCGACGAGGCCGACTGGAAGCGCGAGCTGGAGGCCGTCCGACCCGGCCTGTACCGCAAGTACCAGCTCGGGCAGACCCCGGCGGACGGCACGCTGCTCGGCGCGCACTCCTCCGTGTCCGATCGCGGCATCTCCGGCGGGCAGCGGGCGCACTACGCGGCCTGCCGGGCGGTCACCCGCGACCAGCCCGAGGCGGCCCACGTCATCGGCGGCGGCTCGGCCACCGACAACCCCAACCGCTTCATGTTCCAGCCCTCCTACCCCGTCGAGGGCAGCGCGGGCGGGGTCGTGCTCGCCTCCTACAGCTGGTCGGACGACGCCCTGAAGTGGGACTCGCTGGACGACGAGGAGCGCTACCCGCGCGCGCTCGCCGGGGTGCAGGAGGTGTTCGGGCAGCGGATCGAGGTGTTCTACACCGGAGTCGGGCGTACCCAGTCCTGGATGCGCGACCCGTACGCCTACGGCGAGGCCTCCGTGCTGCTGCCGGGCCAGCACACCGAGCTCTTCCCCCACGTCCGCAAGGCCGAAGGGAACCTGCACTTCGCCGGTTGCCACACCTCCATCAAGCCGGCGTGGATCGAGGGAGCCCTGGAGTCCGCGGTACGCACCGCCCTGGAGGTCCACTCGACGCTCTGATCGGCAAGCCCCAGGGCGCGGGCGCGCGGCGCTCGGCTCTCAGCTCTCGGCGAGCACGATCAGCCAGTCGTGCTCGCCGAAGCGCACCCGCTGCCCCTTGTCCGGATTGAGCCGCACGCCGTACGCCGGGCCCGCGGCGGCCTCGGCGCGCAGCCGGTAGCCGACCGCGCACTCGCGGCGCCGGCGCGCCGACTCGACGAGGGTCGCGAACGCCACCTCGCGATCGGTGCGCACGTAGTCCGCGACCGGCTTCAGGTGGAGTTCGTTGCCCTCCGCCTTGAACAACTCCTCGAAGACATGGGCCAGATAGGGGCTTTCCGAGATCTGGGTCATGAGGAGACTGATCAGCCGGCCGCTGACGATGAAGTCGGCGCCCGCCCGGGCGGGCGCCAGCAGCCGGTTGCCGTCGTCGGACATCTCCGTGGTGAGCGACAGCTCCCGCCCCGCAGCCGCCCCGATCGCCCGCAGGTGCAGCAGGGTGACCAGCGTCCGGTCGTCCGTCTCCGTCCCGGTCTCCGGAGCCAGGCCGAGGTCGATCGCGGGGGTGGGCGGCGGCGCCGCCGGGTGGGGGACGGGCTCGTGGCCCGTCTCGCCGATGACGATCACACTGTCGTAGGAGGGCACGTCCAGCTTGGCGAGCAGCTCGGGATCGGTGATGTCCCCGCTGCGGAAGGCCACTTCGAGGTGGCTGTGCGGCCGCGCGACGCCGGCGGCGCGGCGCATCCGTACGACGTCGGCGAGCGAGACGACGTCCAGCGTGGTCCCGGGGCCGACGAACTGGTCGAGCTGCTCCACGACGAGTGGCGCGCGGCGGTTCCACCCGAGGAGGAGCAGCCGTTCGGCCTCGGGCGTCCGGGGGCGGGCCGTGACGATCGCGTCCTCGTCGACGTACACGGACGCGTCCGCCGGGACGGCCGCGTCGTCGTCCTGGGAGATGAGGATGATCCGGTCGTCCGCGCCGATCGCCGTACCGGGGTCCGGATTGAGCGCGACACGGCCGTCGGCGCGCAGCAGACCGACCACCGAGGACGTGGTGAACGCCAGCAGGGCCTCGCCGAAGGTGTGCCCGGCGAGGCCTTGGGCGGCGGCGGTGTAGAACTCGTCGCCCGCGAAGTCGAGCAGTTCCTGGTAGACGAGCGACAGACCGGGCTCGCGGGCGGTCTGGACGAGCAGCCGGGCGATGATGTCGTCGACGCACAGGACGTGCCCGCCGGGCCCGGCGGCCAGCCGGGCGGTGAGGTGGTTGCGGGTGTCGCGCACGGCGGCGACCACCACCGCCCTGCCGGGTTCGGGGATCGCCGCGTCGAGGGCGAGCAGGGTCTTCACCACCTGGGCGTCTCCGGTGTCCCCCTCCGGCGGCAGGACGAGCACCGCCTTCGCGGTCCGCGGACTCACCCGGGCCAGTTCCGCGGGGTCGGTGGTACGGCCGTTGCGGCAGATGATCCGCGTCCTGCCGGTGCCGGTGCCGGTGCCGGTGCCGCTGCCGGAGGCGGTGGAGGTGGCGGTGCAGATCTCGTCCTCCATCTCCACCTTGTCCTTCGGTGCGAGCACGGCGATGGCCGACCTGCGTTGGTTGGCGTTCGCGGCCACCAGCTCCCCGACCACCGGGAAGATCTGGTCCGACCAGCCCAGCAGGACGGTGTGCCCGGATTCCAGCACGGTGGAGTGGCCGCGCCGGAGCAGCATGATGCGGCCGTTGATGCCGGTGGTGATCAGACCGACCAGCGTGGACACGAACAGCAGGGCGACCAGCGCGAGTGCCACGGAGGCCAGCACGTAGAGGGGAGATCCGACCGCGCCGCCGATCTTGAGCGTCTGCCCGACGCTGACCCATACGGCGGCGAGCCGGCCGGAGAGGGTCGCCGGGGCCGCCCGGTCGGCCCAGACGAGCACCGTGCTCGCCGGGACCACGACGGCGAGGCAGGCCAGGGCGAACCAGCCGATGAGCGCGGTGGTTCCCCCCGCCACCAGATTGTCGAACCGGTACCGCAGGCGCAGCCTCCAGGTCGTCGTGTGCCGCTGCGCCATGAGAACTCCCTCGTCTTCCGCGCTGCTAACCCACGGGGGCCCGCTCGGTTACGGGTGAACCGTCCACGCCCCGGCGGCGGTCAGGAGTCCAGGGCCGCGATGATCTCGTCCGTGGTGCTGACCTTGCCGATGCGCGGGAAGATCTTGCCGAAGGTGTGGACGTGGGAGTCGGCGTCGGCGTCGGTGGTGGCGTCCTCCGCGAAGACCAGGTCGTAGCTGAGCTCCCACGCCGTACGGGCGGTGGACTCGACGCCGACGCTGCTGGAGAGGCCGGCCAGCACGATGCGGTGGATGCCGCGGCGGCGCAGCTGGAGGTCGAGCTCGGTACCGGTGAAGGCGCCCCAGTGGCGCTTGGTGACGACCACGTCCCCGAGGGCGGCCAGTTCGGCCGGGATCTCGGAGAAGGCGGCGGGCGGGGCGGCCGCCGGGCCGGGGCGGTCCACGTTCGCGGTGGGCAGGTCTCCGCCGTCGGGGGACCACGCCACCTTGACCAGGACCACGGGCAGCCGGTGGGCGCGGAACGCCTCGGCGAGCGCGATCCCCTTCCCCAGGATCTCCGGGGCGGGCTTCGCGGTGGGTCGGTCGAGGATGCCTGTCTGGAGGTCGATGAGAACGAGGGCGGTGTCCCCGCCGAGGGTGAGGCGGTGGGGTTCGGCGGTCATGAGGTCTCCTCCGGCGATGTGGGGCATATGGTGCAAACCTATAGGGCCCTCCTGTCGATCCTCCCGGCCCCGCGGGCGCTTCTCCCGGATTCACCCACCTCTAGTATGGGAACGTGAGTACGAATGCAGATGAATCCCGGCCCGCCCCGACGCCCGCGCTGACCGGGGCCGAGCTGCTGCGCTGGTACTGGACCCTGGCCGAACTGAGCACTCTCGCCCGGGAGATGGGCCTCCCGGCCGGCGGCGGCAAGGTCGCCGTCACCGCTCGACTCGCCGCCGCGCTCGACGGACTCCCCGCACCCGCCGCCCCGGCGGCCCCCGCACGCCGCCGGGCCGGGCGCCGGCTCACCGCGCCCGTCACCGGGGCGACCGTGATCCCGCCGGGACAGAACTGCAGCCAGGTGCTGCGCGCGTACTTCGTCCGCGAGATCGGACCCGGCTTCCACTTCGACGCCTTCATGCGTGACTACATCGCCCGGCACGCGGGCCACACCCTCGCCGAGGCCGTCGCCCACTGGCACGCGACCCGCGCACGCGCGGCCGAACCCCAGGAGGTCGGCGCACAGTTCGAGTTCAACCGGTTCCTGCGCGCCTGGCACGCCCAGCACCCGGACGGGGCCCGCACCGAGGCCTTGGCGGCATGGCGGGCCCACCGGGCCCGCCCCCGGGACTGACCATCGGTCCCTAGTGCTGTGGCCGGAAAGGTTTGCCGGGTCGCGGTGTCCGGTGCGGTGCATCGCAAGGCGGAGGGCCGCGCGCCGTACCGGACGTACTTCCGTGGTCCGACAACGCGGCGAGGTGCCGTACCGGGCGCCGTGACCCGGTGGACCTTTCCGGTCACAGCACTAGGCGCGCTCGTAGCGCAGCAGGACCACGCCGTTGCCGAAGGTGTGGGTGTCCGTGTGCCGCAGGGTCACCGGAGCGTAGTCGAGGGTGGGGAAGAGCGGCGTGCCGCGCCCGATCCGAACCGGGTGCACGTAGATCCGGTACGCGTCCACGAGGTCCTGGCGCAGGAAGGAGGCGGCGAGACCCGCCCCGCTCAGCGTCAGGTCGCCGCCCGGGGCCGCCTTGAGCGCGGCGACCTCCTCGGGCACGACGTCCCGCACGATCGTGGTGTTCCACTCGGCCGACCGCAGGGTGCGCGAGTACACGTACTTGGGCTTGGACCGCCAGATCTCGGCGAACTCGGCCTCCGCACCTGTGCTCGCGGGATCGGCGTCGGCGGTCGGCCAGTAGTCCGCCATCAGCTCGTGCGTCACGCGCCCGCTGAGGAAACCGCCCATCGGGCGGAGCACGTCGTTCATGTGCTGGTGCAGCTCTTCGTCGACCTGGTGCCAGCCGATGTCCCGGTCCGGCCCCTCGATGAACCCGTCGAGCGACACCCCCGCCATCAGCACGATCTTCCTCATGGCCGACCACGGTACGCCCCGGGAGCGCCCGGCGCCGGGAGCGGCGCGGGCCGCGGCGATACTGGCCGGTGTGAAGACCGAAGACGCGCAGACCGAAGACGCGAACACCGTGCTGTTCCACACCGACGGCCGGACCGGGGTGGTCACCCTCAACCGCCCGAGGGCCATCAACGCCCTCACCCACCCCATGGTGATCCGCATCGACGAGGCCCTTGCCGCGTGGGCGGACGATCCCGCCGTCCAGCAGGTCCTGATCCGCGGGGCCGGTGAGCGCGGCTTGTGCGCGGGCGGGGACATCCGGGCCATCCACGACGACGCGAAGGCCGGGAACACCGCCTCGGCCGACTTCTGGCGCGACGAGTACCGGCTCAACGCCCGCATCGCCCGCTACCCCAAGCCGTACGTCGCCCTCATGGACGGCATCACCATGGGCGGCGGCGTCGGTGTCTCCGCCCACGGCTCGGTCCGGATCGTCACCGAACGCTCCCGTGTGGCCATGCCCGAGACCGGCATCGGCTTCGTCCCCGACGTCGGCGGCACCTACCTGCTCGGCCGCGCGCCCGGCGAACTCGGCACCCACCTCGCCCTCACCGGTACCGCGGTCGGCGCCGCCGACGCGCTGCTGTGCGGGCTCGCCGACCACTTGGTACCGGCCGACCGGCTCCCGGAGCTGACCGCCGCCCTCGCCGGGGCGCCCGCCCACGAGGTGCTCCCGCGGTACGCCGCCACCCCCGGGCCCGGTGAACTCGCCGACCGGCGCGGCTGGATCGACCACTGCTACGCGGCCGCCACCGTCGAGGAGATCGTGGAGCGGCTGCTCGGCCAGGGGGAGCCCGCCGCCAAGGAGGCCGCCGAGACGATCCTGACCAAGTCCCCGACCGCCCTCAAGGCCACCCTGGCCGCGCTGCGTCGGGCCGTGGAGCTCGGCCCGCTGGAGCGGGTGTTGGCCCAGGAGTTCCGGGTCTCCTGCAACGCCCTGACCGCGCCCGACCTGGTCGAGGGCATCCGGGCACAGGTCGTCGACAAGGACCGCGCTCCGCGCTGGTCGCCGGCGACCCTGGCCGAGGTGAGCGGCGCGGACGTGGAACGCTTCTTCGCCCCGCTCGGGGAGGACCGCGAACTGCGTCTGCCGCCGCCGCAGGGAGGCCTCAGCCGCGGCTGAGCCGCGTCTCCAGGCCGTCCAGGACCCGCTGGAGTCCGTAGTCGAAGTTCTCCTCGCGCAGCTTCTTCGGGTCCCGGCCCTCACTCGCCGAGTGCTCGGCGAGTGAACGCCGGGCGGCCGGGCGCATGCCCTCCAGCCACTCCTGCTCGCTCTGCCCGCCGCGGGCGAGCAGCGAGAGGTGGGCGGCCTCGCCCGTCGTGGCGCCGACCACGTAGGAGATGACCGCCCTCATGGCGAGCTCCGCCTCGTCCGCAGGGAAGCCGCCCGTCCGGAAGAGCGCCAGCATCCGATCCGACACGCGCGTCAGGTTCGGGCCGAGGCGCGCCGGCCCCACCCGGCCGATCACCGAGGCCACCCAGGGGTGACGCAGGACCATCGCGCGCAGGTCGTGGCCGCCGCGGGAGACGGCGTCGCGCCACTCGGCCGCGCTCGCCGCCCCGGGCACCTCCAGCTCGCCGTACACCTCGTCCAGGACCAGCTGGATCAGCTCGTCCTTGCCGGCCACATGCCGGTACAGGGAGGTGGCGGCGGCGCCCATCCCGGTACCGAGCTTGCGCATGCTGAGCTCCTCGATGCCCTCGGCGTCGAGGAGCCGGACGGCCGCCGCGACGATCTGGGCCCGGCTCAGCGCGGGCTGCCGCTCCTTGCGGCGCGGGCGCGTGAGGGCGGAGCCGTGGGCGGGCGCGGCCGGCGGGGTGGGACGGGTCTGCGGCTGGGCTGCTGACATACCGCCAGCCTAACCGACACCGCGAACACCGTACGCAGCCCGCGTACGCGCGGCTACCGGGTGTGTGGGGCGTCCGGGGCGTCCGACTCCGCGCCCGGAAGCGGGCATCGGCGCGGGTGACGGACGGTCAGCGGTAACCCGTGGTGTCCGCGGGGCGGTCCGGGTCCTGGACCTCGACCATGTAGCGCCAGCAGTCCGGCCGGCTGCCGTCCAGGTCCGTGAAGCCGTAGACCTGCGCGAGCTGCCCGCTGGAGAGCGACGCGCCGTTCCAGCGGGCCACCTCCGGGTCCGCGGCGAGCGCCGCGACCGCCCGGCCCACGTACGACGGGGTCTCGGAGATACCGAAGTGCGGGACCTTCGTGAGGGCGTCCCGCCAGTTCGCCTCCGTCACACCGAAGTGGTCCAGCATCATCTCCGACCGCAGCCAGCCCGGGGTCAGCGCCACCGCCGTCGCCCCGCGCGGCCCCAGCTCGTGCCCCAGCGCGAACGCCATCCGCAACACCGAGGACTTGGCGATGTCGTAGAAGAACGACACCCGATAGTTGGCCGCGTTGTACTCGGCGGTGCCGTCCGTCATCTCCACCACCAGCCCGCCCGGCTCGCGCAACAGCAACGGCACCGCGAAATGGCTGGTGACGGCATGGGTCTCCACGGCCAGCCGCAGCAGCCGCAGCCCCTTGTCCAGGTCGTGCTCCCAGACCGTGCTCTCCCACTCGAAGAGCACCTCCCCGCCCCAGATGTCGTTGACCAGGACGTCCAGGCGGCCCTGTTCCGCGTCGATCCGCCCGACCAGGGCCTCCACCTCCGCCGGCACCAGATGGTCGGCGACCACCGGGATGCCCCGGCCGCCCGCGGCCGTCACCAGCTCGGCCGTCTCCTCGATCGTCTCGGGCCGGTCGTACTCCGAGCGCCGACCCCGGGTGCTGCGCCCCGACACGTACACGGTCGCACCCCGCGCGCCCAACTGGACCGCGATGCCCCGGCCCGCGCCGCGCGTCGCCCCGGCCACCAAGGCCACCTTGCCTTCGAGAGTTCGCTGTGTTTCCGGCATGGCCCGACCCTACGACGGCCGGTCCGCCCGGGTCCCGCCGAACACGGCGACCGCCACCAGTGACAGCAGCAGCCCGGTCGCCGCCAGCCCCAGCGCCGCGCCCGGCCCCCACAGGGTCCAGGCCGAACCGAACAGCAGGGAACCCGCGAACCGGGCCAGCGCCTGGGCCGTCTGGAGCACCGCGAGCCCGGTCGTGCGCAGCCCTGCGGGCAGCAGCGGCCCCGCGGCGGCCATCAGCACCCCGTCGGTGGCCGCGTAGAACAGGCCGAGCGCCGCGAGCACACCGACGACCAGCAGCGCCCCGGCCGGTACCGGGGCCAGGAGCAGCAGAGCGGCGCCGAGCAGCAGCACGTGCCCGCCGAGGAAGACCCGGCGCCGGCCCAGCCGGTCGGCGAGCCGGCCCACGGGCAGCGCGGCCAGCAGGAACACGGCCGCCGTGCCGACGGGCAGCAGCGGGAAGTACGCGGCGGAGAGGTCGAGCCGGCGCTGGAGCAGCAGGTAGAGGAAGGCGTCGCCGACGGTGAACAGGCCGAGCACGGCCGCGGTCAGACACAGCCCCCGCAGGCCGGGCAGGCGCAGCAGGGTGCGTACCGGGGGCGGCGCGGGACGGACCGCGCGGACCGGCGCGGTGGTGGGCGCCGGGGCCTCCCGGACGAACAGGGCGAGCAGCACCACGCCCAGGACGGCGACGCAGCAGCTGACGGTGAACACGGCCTCGTACCCGTCCACCGCCACCCACAGCACCCCGAACGCGGCCAGCGGCCCCAGCAGGGCGCCCGCCGTGTCCAGCGCGCGGTGCACCCCGAAGGCGCGGCCCTGCTCGCCGGGCGGCACGGACAGCGAGATCAGCGCATCGCGCGGGGCGGTGCGCAGGCCCTTGCCGGTCCGGTCGGCGGCGAGCACCGCCGCCACCGACCAGGGGGTGGCGACGGCGAGCAGGGCCGCCTTGCAGGCGGCGGACAGCGCGTAGCCGGTGCCCGCGACGAGCTTGTGGCGCCGGGTGCGGTCGGCGATCCGCCCGCCCGCGAGGCGCAGCACCGCGGTGGCGCCCTGGTGCAGGCCGTCCAGGGCGCCGAACGCGAGCGGGGACATGCCGAGTCCGGCCATCAGGTACAACGGCAGGACGGCGGTGACCATCTCCGCGGAGACGTCCGTGACCAGGCTGACCAGCCCGAGGGCGAACACCGTGCCGGGGACGGCCCGCAGGGGGCCCTTCGGGGCCGGGGTGTTCCCGGCGATGTCCGAGGCCCGGCTGGTCGACAGGTACACGGATGCCTCCAGGGTCGGCCGGTCTAGAACCAGTTGACGGTGAGCGGGAACCCGGCGGTGACGGTGGTGCCCGTGGAGTCGGTGGCGGTCGCGGTGATCCGGACCGTGCCGCTGCCCCACGGTTTGCCGCTGATCCGGCCGGAGCCGGCGTCGACGGTCAGACCCCAGGGCAGGCCGGTGGCCGCGTACCGGACCGGAGGTCTGCCGCCAGTGGCGCTGAGCTGGATGGTGCAGGACTGGTTGAACTTGCAGGTCTGCGGACCGGGGTCGGCCAGTTGCAGACCGCCCGCGGTCGGCGTGGGCGTCGGCGTCGGGGTGGGTGTGGGTGTAGGCGTGGGTGTCGGGGTGGGGGTGGGGGTCGGGTTCGTCGAGGTGTCGAAGACCTCGGTGATCGGCTGGACGGCGGCCGCGTTGCCCGCGTGCGTCGCCGTCCCGAAGAGGTCCTCGAAGGTCCGCAGCAGATGGTGGTGGTTGAAGGCCGTCGCGTACGTGCCCGTCTTGACCTTCGCGCCGTGGAAGACGGTGGCGATCTGGTTCGAGCCCAGGTAGTTGTCCTCGTCCCAGGTCAGTACCAGCAGGCTGTTGTTGGCCTTCGCCCACTGCGCGTAGGCGTCGAGGTTGGTGCGGGTCCAGGTGTCACCCGTGCCGACCGAGCACGAGTGCATGTCGTTGCACTGGTTGGGGACCACGAAGGAGAGGCTCGGTAGCGCCGCGAAGTTGTCCCGGGGGAACTGCGTCCAGGTCTTGCCCGTGTTCAACGGCACGTTCTTGAAGGCGAACCACGGGTTGTGCTTCTGCGCGTACTGGCCGTTCGTGCAGGCCGTGGACCCCTCGCTCGGCAGGTCCTCGTTGTACGTCGCGAAGGTCTTGCCGGCCGCGATCAGCTCCTGGCCGAGGTTCGGGGCCGTCATCGACTGCGGGGTGTAGCAGCCGTCGCCGGTGATTCCCTGTGTGGCGCCGGAGAAGAGGTTGAAGTAGTTCGGCTGGCTGGGGTGGGTCAGCGCCTTCATCCCGGTCAGGCTCGCGCCGCCGTTCGCCAACTGGTTGATGTACGGGGCGTTCGCGCTGCCGATGATCTCCCCGTACTGCTTGTTCTCGTACACGACGACCACCACGTGGTCGTACGTCGGCAGCGCGGCGGCCGCGGCCGGCTCCACGGCGGAACCGGGCACGGCCGCTTGGGAGTTGGCCACGGTGAAGGCGCCCAGCAGGCCGAGCGCGCCGATCCCGGCCACCAGCGCCGGCCAGGGGGCCCCGCGTCTCGCGCGCGCCGTCGGTGAGGGTCGAAGGGTGGGCATGGGTGTCGTCCTCCTCGGTGTCGCCCGGGTCAGGCCCCGGGGCGTGGTCATTCCTCGCGCCGGGCCGCACCGGCCACGGCGATGTTCAGGAAGCGCGGTACGGGCCGCCCCCGGTCGCGGAAGTCCTCCGCCACCGCGGCCCGCACGGCCGCGAGTCGGGCTTCGGGGAGAAGCACCAGCACGCTGCGCCCCGGTTCGGGCCCCGGCCCGGGCGGCCAGGCGCTCAGTGCCCCGGCCCGGCGGGCGCAGGCGACGGCCCGCGCCAGGTCCCGCGGCCGATCCGCGGCCTCCCCGCGTACGGCGACCAGCACCAGCCGCGCTCCCGAGGCCGCCGGGTCGAAGGCGACGTGGCGCCTGCGCCGCCCGGGCCGCGCGCTCAGCAGCAGGGCCCGGCCGGGCCGGGCGAAGAGCACCGCCCGGCGCAGTCCGTCGTCCCCGTCCGGGAGCACTCCGGCCAGCAGCCGGGCCAGCCGCTCGCGGTCCGGCGGCTCACCCGTCGCCGTGTGCACGTCGGCCACAGCGAGCGCCACCGCGCAGTCCGTGGGCTCCGCCGTGGCCAGCCCGGCCGCGCCCGTCAGCGAGCCCTGCACGTGCAGGTCGGTCCCGCCGGGGCCGTACCCGGCCCGGGCCAGCGCCCGTAGCACGGCGTACGGCCGGACCGCCCAGGCGGGGGCGGCGGGCGGCGGCCCGGACAGGGGCAGCGGCAGATCGCAGCTGTCCGCGGGATGCCCGAGTGAGCTGAGCCGCACCAGCCCGTCCGTGCGCGGGGCCGCGGCGGCCGCCGTGGGCCAGCCGGCCGCCGCGACCAGCCCGGGGGAGCCCAGGTGGAAGGCGTACGGGGCGCTCCACACGGCGGCCGGGGGCCGCCCGTGCGCGGCCTCCAAGGCGTAGGCGACGAGGCGGTACAGCGGATCGGCCGTCGCCCGCCGGGCCAGGTCGCCTCCGGCCCGGTCGGCGGTGGCGGCGGTGGCGGGGGCGGCGGGGGTGGCGGTGACCGGCGCGGCCGGTCCGGGCTCGCCGCCGCCGGTAACGCCGGAACCCGCGGTACGCGAACCGGGCGCGCCGGCCCATGACATCACCCGGCCGCCGGCGGGTTCCGCGCCCGTCACGGCGTGTCCTTGCGGGCCAGCATCCGGTAGGCGTTCCCGCCGTCCGTGCGCCGGGCCGCCGCCGTGCGCACCGTGTCGAGGGCCACCGCGGCGGCGAAGCACGGCAGCGCCACCACCCGTACGGCGTGGGCGAGCAGCCGGGCGCGCGGCGTGGGCCCAGGGCCCCACGGACGGTCCGGATCCGGGGACAGTCGCGTCGCCGCGAGGGCCACCGCGCCGAAGAAGTCGTTGCCCTGGTGGGCCGGTCCGTGCTCCTCCGCGACCACCGTGAACCCCCGGTCGGCCAGCGCCTCGCGCAGATTGGCGGCGGGCATCAGGTGCTGGTGCTGGGGCTGGAACCAGGGCAGCCACAGCGGCCCGATGAGCCGGGCCATCCGCGACTGCGGATCGGGCAGCTCGATGGCCAGGAACCCGCCGGGGGCGAGGACGGTGGCCGCCGCGTCCAGTTCGGCGAGCGGCTCCCGGGTGTGCTCCAGGTAGTGGTACATGCTGACCACCTCGTACTGGCCCGCCAGCTTCGAGGCGAACTCCGGGAACTGGCCCAGGTATCCGGTCTCCACCCAGCCGCGCCGCTCCGCCTCGCGCACCCCATCGCCCATGTCGAGCCCGTCGAACCGGGTCCGCGGCCAGACCTCGCGCGCCGCGTTGCAGAAGTGGCCGTGCCCGGTACCGACATCGAGCCAGGACGCCGGGTCGGCGTGCGGGAGGAGCATCTCGGCGCGCCCCCGGTAGGCGGCGCCCTGAGTGCCGAAGACGATGCCCGTGCCCTCGCCGCCACGCCCGTCGTAGAAGTCCCGGTAGTAGAACTCCAGCCCCTCCGGGCTCAGTCGGGGATTCTGGAAGACGTGCCGGCACTCCTCGCACCGCTCCAGCGTGAACCGGCCCGGCTTGCCCTGGAGCAGGTCGGGCACCCGGACCCGGACGGTGAGCCGGTCGGAGCCGCACCACGGGCAGTCCGCCCGGCGTGGTTCGAGGAACCGGTCGACGCCCGCCGCCAGGTCCTCCTGGTACGCGGCGGCCCGCGCGGCCTCCACCGTGCCGTCCGACGGCGTGTCCCGGCCGGCGGCCGCGGCCGTACGCAGGCCCGCACCGAGGGCGCGCACCGGCCGGACCGCC